>VGTI01000018.1 GCA_016874735.1 Deltaproteobacteria bacterium | reverse complement strand
TGGGTTTTCTGTTCCGCAATCAAACGTCGCGCAAGCAGCGTAACAATCTGATGATCTTCTTGACGCCACATATCATTCACGGTGCCGATGATTTGGCAGCAATTTACAAAAAGAAGGTCGACGAGCGGGATGAGTTCCTCCAGTCGATCTTCGGGTCCAGTCACGTCAAAGATGATTTCTATGCGCTCTTACCGACCAAAGAGGACGGGCAGTATGTCCTCGATGAGTCGGACAAAGCCGAGAAGGTTAGACGCGAGCAGATGCTCAAGGAAATCAACGCTGATGGACAGCCACCTAAATATAACCAAAAAGGTGATGACAAAGACGCCGATAAAGATTCAGGTAAAGATCAAGACAAAGAATCTGAACCCAACGCCAAGTCAGACGACAGTCCTACCTATGTCCCCATGTCAGCTGACGAGGGTGGTGGGGGTGGCGGTGACGTCGGTGGCGGCGACGGTGGCGGCGGTGGCGAACCCCCACCACCTCCCCCTCCCCCAGAGCCTGCAGGCGACTAAGTCGAGTCTCTCCAAGTAGCGAGCGAGATATCAATTTATGACTGATGAGAAACAACAACGTGGTGATGTGCCGCAGCCATCTGCAGGTAGCGGTACCGGTGGTAGTCCTAAGTGGACCAACCTCCCTACGGTGTCATTTCGTAAACTACAGCGTAAGACTTTGGGGCAGATCCTCGTTGAATCCGCGGCGATCACTGAGGAGCAGCTCGATGAGGCTCTGAAAAAGCAGTCCGGGACATCCGCCAAGATCGGCGAGATCCTTGTTGAAGATGACCTGCTGAGCGAGGAGGACATCCTGAAGGCGCTGGCCTATCAGCTAGATCTTCCTTATTACCCGCGCCTGCCGACTAACGACATCGACCCTGGTCTCGTGGACAGTATCCCGATCCAATTTTGTCGGGATCACAAAATTCTTCCCGTCGCCAAGGATGATTTCAACGTCACGGTGGCGGTAGCTGATCCTCTGAATATATTTCCGCTCGATGATTTACGCCTTATTTTGTCGACTAACATAAACATGATTGTTAGTCCCCCGGCGGTGATAGAGAACAGTATCAACCGCGTTTATGAGCGATCGAATGATGCCTCGCAGAAGGTACTCGACGACCTTAATGCCCCTGATGTTGGAGCGGATGACGATCTCGAGGAAACACGCGACCTCCTCGAATCCACTGACGACGAAAAACCAATCATTCGTCTGGTCAATGGACTCTTGGCACGCGCTGCTAAAGAGCGGGCGTCCGATATTCACATTGAACCCTACGAAAATGAGATCATGGTGCGGTTTAGGATCGACGGCGCACTGCAAGATAAGATGCAGATTCCGCGGCGTCACGCCTCGACCCTAGCAACCAGGATCAAGATCATCGGTAAACTTAACATCGCCGAAAAGCGGGTGCCGCAGGACGGCCGTATTGCGTTTAGGGTTGCCGGTAAAGATATTGACGTCCGTCTTTCGGTCCTGCCGACCTCGCACGGTGAGCGAATCGTGATGCGTCTACTCGACAAATCTACGGGCGCTAAGCGACTTGAGGATATGGGGCTGGATCCCGAGATCTATCAGAAGTGGGTCCACCTCATCGAGCAGAGCCACGGTATTATCCTGGTAACCGGTCCTACGGGCTCCGGTAAGACCACGCTGCTCTATGCGTCGCTGATGCACATCAACACCTCCGATATCAACATCGTCACGATCGAAGATCCGGTGGAATACCAGCTGGCCGGGGTGGGGCAGGTGGAGGTGAAGGAGAAGATTGGTCTAACCTTTATGGAAGGTCTGAGATCCATTCTCCGCCAGGATCCCGACGTCATCATGATCGGTGAGATTCGTGACGGTGAGACCGCCGGAATTGCCATTCAGTCGTCGATGACCGGTCACTTGGTGTTCTCAACGCTGCACACCAACGACACGGCAACGACCGTAACGCGGTTTCTTGACCTAGGTGTCCAACCCTTCCAAGTATCATCGACAGTCCTTGGGATCATGGCAACGCGGCTCATTCGCAAATTGTGCCAAAATTGCCGCGATGCCTATGATCCGCTAGACGGCGAATTGAAGCTGATGGGCATGACGCGCGATGAACTTGCGGGACGCAAGATCTACCGAGCCGGCGACGGTTGCGAAGAGTGTCAGGGTCTGGGTTATCGTGGTCGGATGGGTGTGCACGAGCTGATGATTTTAGATGACGATATTCGTGATGTGCTCCTGCAAAGTCAGGACTCTAACCGCATCAAGAAAAAAGCTTTGGAAAAAGGCATGAAGACCCTACGTGACTCGGCCATCTTAAAGGTTTTAAATGGCTTAACCTCGCTTGAAGAGGCTTTGGCCAACACGCAGACCGATGATCTGCGCTAAGCGCGGCGCGAAGATTTCCTAGTTAAAGGTGAACCTCTTGGCAATTTTTGTTTACAAAGGCTATGACGCAAAGACCGGTGCTGCTCGCAAGGGCAAGATCGAAGCGGACTCGCCTAAAAATGCCAAGACGCGTCTGCGACAGAAAGACAAGATTATCGTCTCCGAGATTAAAGAAGAAGTCTCGATGGACAAGATCAAGTCTAAGCGCTCGGTCTTTAGTCAAAGCGTCAAGGCCATGGACATAGCCGTGATGACGCGGCAGTTTGCAACCCTTGCCAATGCTCATATCCCGCTCGATGAATCACTTAAGGCCCTGACCGCCCAGGTCGAAAGCGAAGTGCTTCAAGGCACGCTCTCAGCCGTGCGCGAGCAGGTGTCAGAGGGTAAGAGCCTTGGGGACTCGGTGGCGCAGTTTCCGGCGGTCTTTAATCGCCTCTACGTCAACATGGTCCGTGCTGGTGAGAGTTCAGGGACGTTGGGTCTCGTCCTTGATCGCTTAGCTATTTATATGGAGAAGCAAGAGCACGCCAAGGGCCAGGTCATGAGTGCCATGATGTACCCATCGGTGATGATTTTGGCGCAGCTCTCACTCATCGGTTATTTGCTTATTAGTTTGGTGCCTAAACTACAGAAAATCTTTGCCAGCCTGAAGGCACCGCTACCGTGGTACACCAAGTTGACGATCGCCATTTCCGAATGGCTGCAGAACCAGTGGTTTCTCCTACCAGTCATTGGTTTTGGTATTTACTTTTTCACCAAGCGCTGGCTGAGCAGTGATGCGGGACGACGCAAGTTCGACCAAATGGCTCTTAATCTACCTGTGTTTGGTCCTTTGATTATGAGGATGCAGGTGTCGCGATTCACGCAGACACTCTCAACACTGCTGGCCTCCGGTGTGCCGATTATTAAAGCGCTCGAAATTACCAAAAACATCATCACCAATGTGGTGATTGCCGAGGTCTTGGACGCCGCCAAAATATCGGTGCAAGAGGGTCGTAGCTTAGGCCAAACTATCGAAAAAAGCAATCAATTTCCGCCACTTGTGACCCACATGATCATGACCGGGGAGCGCACCGGTCAGCTCGAGGAGATGCTTGCCCACGTGGCTGTTGCCTACGAGGCGGAAGTGCAGCGTAAGATCGAGGGTATGATTTCCCTGATTGAACCTTTGATGATCGTCATGATGGCCGTTTCAGCTGGCGGTATTATCGGCTCGATCATCGTACCGATGCTTTCGATCATGAATCAAATCCGTTAATCTAATATTTATGGTGCGACTGATAATCTGTAGTAAGTATTTGCCCATTTCTCTTATACCTATTTATCTAATGCCCATACCTCTCGCTGAACGGGCCTGAATAAGGAGTCTTGCATGTTACCGATGGGGCGCTTTTTTAAGAATGTGAAAGCTCGGATGACCAGGGCTTTGCAACCTGAGTTTTTGAACCAGGGAGAGCGCGGGATGTCGCTCATCGAGATCATCATCGTTGTAGCCTTACTCGGTACGCTGATGGCCTACATGGTGTCTAACCTGATTGGCCAGTCTGAAGAGGCCAAGAAGGACGAGACCAAGCTGGCGCAAGGTGTCATCTCGCAGGGCTTGCAGATGTACCGCATCCACAACAACAAATACCCAAGCGACCTCAAGGGTCTGCTCACCAATCCTGGTGATGCCAAGAACTGGCGCGGCCCCTATACGGAGTCCAACAAACTCAAGGATCCGTGGGGCAATGATTTTAGTTATGAGTCGGAGGGCGCAACTACAAGATCATCTCGGGTGGCCCTGATGGCACGGTAGGCAGCGAGGACGATATCGTCTATCCAGCCGAGGATAAGCCAAGCGGCACATGATCCTGGCGTTGGGCGCGCGATTTTTTTTGCAAAAAGGGCGACATGATCACAGCTACGAAGGAAGGCCGAAGCCACGGTGGCTTCAGTTTGATCGAAGTGATCGTCGTGATCGCCCTGATTGCCTTTGTCTACACGGTTGCAATCCCGCAGTTTAATCTGCGCACTGGCGCTGAGGTTTCTACCAAGCTATCGCAACTTGCAGGCGACATTCGCAATGCCTACGACATGGCGGTGCTCACCGGTAAGGCTTACCGTATCGTCTTTAATTTCAATTCTGGTGAATATTGGCTCGAGGAAACGGATCGCAGCGACTTCCAGTTGCCGGCTGATAAGATCGATCGGGAGCTTAGCGAAAGTGAGCAAAAGGATGAGGAAGTAGCATTCGACAGCCGGTTTCAGCAGTTTACGGAGCTTGCCGGACCATCGGTCGCCGATCCCAAGGGCGATAAGGAAATCCCACCCACCTCGCCGCTACTCACGGCCAAGTCCAGCTTGCGGCTGCCGTCATGGGGAAGGGTAGACGGCGCCGATTGGAGCGGGCGCACGATCGGCCCCAACCTGATGATCAAGGATATGCAGTGTGAGCACCACGGTCACAAACTAGATTTGAATGAACTGGGTCAGGACGCGCATGCGATGCTCTACTTTTTTCCCCGCGGCTATGTCGAGCGAGCTGTAATCCATGTAGCCTATAAGAAGAGCGATATGGTGCCGGACGAATCCCAGGAGATGTACACCATCACCACCAACCCATTTGAGGGCACCGCCGAAGTCCAGCCAGGATACCGAGATGTCGACGTTTCACAGGAAAAAGAAGAATAAGCGCCCGGGTGAAGCCAGCTTCACGCTGATCGAGACGGTCATCGCTCTCGGTATCATCGCTTTTTTAATCGTCAACGTGGCCGTCGTCCAGGGCAATGCCATTGTATTTTCTGATTACAGTCGCAATGTGGCACAAGCCACCTGGCTTGCGCGGCGCGTCATGTCGCAGGTCGATTATCACTGGCACACCAAGCCGTTTAAGGATCTCATCGTTACGCAGGGCGAGCAGAAGTTTGAGGATTTTGACGAGTACAGCTACAAGCTTGAGATTGCAGAGTGGAAGTTCCCGTTTGTGAAGCTTCTAGAAACGGCGCTGAGCGGTGGTCGGAAAAAGAAAGACAAAGACGACTACGATAGCCGTGTCAGCGAAGTGGATACGACAGGGATGTCGGGTATGGTCGAGCAGGTGGTGAAGCAAATATTTGCCGATGAGCCCATCTTTCTCATCGCCAAGGTCGATGTCTCCTGGCCCGAGGGGGCGCAGCGTAACTCGACGTCGATGACTTATCTCCTGACCAATCAAGCCAAGTTAGACGAGGCCATTCTTGGGCTTAAGGCGGTCCATGAGCGATTGACCAAACCGCCGGCGAAACCAGGTGCCCCAGGTGCGGTGCCACCGCCACCGCCCACTGCCACCGATAATCCGATGGACGCGCAGCCGGCCCCTATCGATAACCCCATCGATGCTCAGCCCGTTGAACCTCCACCCATAGAGCAACCACCAGAGATCCAGTAACGTATGCGGAGTGAGTGAGTTGAAAGATCGAACGTCAAAGTATCAAGGCGCCCAGTGGCACACTGAAGGTCAGGCGGGATTCTCGCTGATCGAGGTGGTCATTACCGTGGCGATTTTGATGACCTTGACCATTGCGGTCGCAGTGATGATGCGCAACGGTTTTGACGTGCGGCAGGGGCTGTCGGATCGGGCGCGCGTGCTTCACCGGCTCACTGTGAGCATGGAGAAGATCGGTAACGATCTACAGCACACGATCTACGTTTCGACGAGGGACGGCGACCGCAACGGCATCGATCGGACGGTGAAGACCTTGTTCAAAGTTGAAAAGTCAGGCGTCAACGGTGATAAATTGTGGTTTACCACCATGACCCACCAGCCTCTGCTCTCCAATTCCTACGAATCCGATCTAACTATGGTGGTCTACGCCCTAAGAGATTCGAAGACTGCTCCAGGTCGTCAGGATCTCTACCGCGCTGAGACACCGGTGATTCCTCTCGACATTAAAGAAGAGCCGACGATGCGCGTGCTCGCGTCGGGAGTTAAGTCGTTTATGGTTGAGTGCTGGAATGGTGATCGTTGGTCCAAAGACGGTTGGGATACTAATCGATCGGAAACTCGTGCACTGATTCCGCGTCTCGTTAAGATTACCATCGAAGCTTATGTTCAGGATCGGTTTGATGGCGACGGGCAAGATCCGGCACAGGCGGATTTACAAACGGAAAAAATTAATTCGGTCATCTATCTGACGCGCGCCATAGAATTTGCCGAGATCAAAGAACGTGACAAGAATATAAAGTGGGGGACGCTATGAGTGCTCGTCCCTCACCCAAGAAACGTTGGCCCAAGCTTTACTTTGGGTTTCCTGTCGTAGACGAGGATGCTGCGGCGCCGCAGGGTAATCAAAAAACAGGCGATGGGCGGCCACGGGAGCGTGGGATTGCGCTCCTGATCGCTATCATGATTGTTTCGATCATGATGCTTTTTACGAGTGATCTCATTTTGTCATCACGCGTCAACGTAACTTTAGCTAATCAGGTTAAAGATAACGTCAAAGCCGAGTACATGGTCAAGTCGGGAGCCAATATTGCTACGCTGCTCCTGTCTGCCGACTGGGCCTATAAATTATTCATGGCGCAGCAAGATCCTAAATCCCAGTTATCCACCGGTATCGGCGATATCTGGACAGTGATGAACGGACTGCCGCTTGGTGGAGAGACGGCGGAGATGTTGGAGGGTTTTCAAAAGGAATTTAATCTCAATGCCGTCATGGACGGTGATGTCCTATCCAAGCTTAAAGAGTTTGATGGGATGTTTACCATTAATGTTAGTGATGAATCGCAGCGCATCAATGTCAATAACTGCTTTAGCGGCAAGTGTAGTCAGGTCATGCTGATGCTCGAGGCTCTCTTCTCCTGCCCAGCGGAAAAGCAGTTTCTCGAGCAGAAGAAGCTCAATCCGCGGGAGATGGCCTACCGGATCAAGGATTACATCAAAAAAGATCCAAAGGCTGACGAAGCTTCGGGCTTTAACGACAAGAATGAGCCCTACCAAAGACGCCAGCCCAAGCAAATGGCTAAGGCAGCACCACTGGACTCGATTGAAGAACTGCGCATGGTCGAGGGGTGGGATGCCGAGATGCAGGCAGTCTTCGGGCCCTACCTGACGGCCTATCCGTTCCAGCGTGGATCGACGGACAACAATAACTTCCAGCTCAACATCAATACGGCGCAGCGAGGACTGCTCCAATGTCTCTTTCCGGAGACCCGCGGTGACTGCGCTGAGAAGGTGGCTCTGGCGATCAAAAAGCGGGACGAGGATTTTTCCTTGCTTAGTCAGCCAGGCGAAAAGATGGCTGATACGCTAAGGAACCTACTCTGTTATGCCGGTGGTGACAACAACGGTAATACGGGCGAGGCCACCAACCGCGGTGCCTGGTTTAAGCAGTATAGTATGACGTATCGCATAGAGGTTGAGGGGAGTGTTGGGGGAAGCACCAAAAAGCTCATCGCAGTTATAGAACGTGTCATGCCTGATCAGAAGAAAAGCGAGCGGCTTGCCTACCGTCTCCTTTACTGGAAGATGATCTGATGAGAAGATCTAACATATGAGAAACTCTAGGAGATAGTCTCGGATGCAACGCATCATCGGACTTGATATCGGAAGCTATTCGATCAAAGCGGTCGAGATCGTCAATACGTTTAAATCGTATGAGATCGCAAATTTTTACGAGAATATTATTCCCCATGTCGAAGACCTTGACCCCGACATGGTCATTCCATCATGTATGGAACAACTTTTTCAGCAAAATGATCTGCAGGCCGATCGCATCATTACGGCTATGCCAGGTCAGTATATTTCTAGCCGTGTCATGTCGTTTAGCTTCTCTGATCCGCGTAAAATCGAAGCGGCTATCATGGCTGAACTTGAGGATGCCGTACCGTTCAATATGGACGACATGATCATCGACCATCAAGTTTTAGGGTCGATGAAAGATATGACGGTTGCTTTGGCCGTGATGACGCGCAAAAACTTTCTGCGCAGTTTTCTCGAACATTTGCAGCGCATCAACATCGATCCCAAGCTCGTTGATGTCGATAGTTTGGCATTTTACAACTTAGCTCCCTACATTGAAGCCGAGCCAGGTCAGTGCTACGCCTTGGTCGATGTTGGTCATGAAAAGACCTCTCTCTGCATTGTTCAGGACGGCGTGCTTCGGATGTTCCGCTCGATCAATCTCGGCGGACGTTATCTGACTGAGTTTCTCGCTCGTGATCTGGAGATTCCATTTGGCGATGCGCAGCGCGTCAAGCACAGGGTCTCGCAAGTGCTTTGTGACGGTGAGCCTGGCGCCGACCTGAGCGGTGATGATCGCCTCGTAGCTGAGCGCACTACCTTAGCTGCCAACGCTATAGTTAAAGAATTGGGGCGTACATTTTACGCCTTCAAAAATTGGGAAAAGACGCCGCTCTCCGGGATCTACATTTCGGGCGGGACGAGTAAGATCAAAAACTTCGACCTCTACTTGCAAGAGCAACTCGAGATCCCAGCTAAGCATAACCGTATCGATAAGACTGATCTGAAACTCAGCGCTGATCTCACGGAACATCTAGCGGTCATGCCCCAGAGTATCGCCATCGGCATGCGCGCAGTGGGCTCGGCGCGCCGCCATTCGCAGATCAACCTGCGTCAGGGTGAATTTGCTTTTGTCCAAAATTATGAGGCGCTACTCAAAGGGTCGGCGGTTGCTTTCCGCGTGGTGGCAGCAGCCATTGCCATTATGTGCCTTAGTTACGGGATCAAGTTTTGGTTTTATAAGCGGCAGATTGAGGCGCTGCGTGCGCAATATTTGAAAGAGTATGTGCAGATTTTCCCGTCCGCCAAGAGCCAGTATGTGGCTGGGAAGTACACGTTTGATAAGCTGCGCAATGATTCCCTACAAAAACTGCAGAAGGAAATTCTCACTAAGAATAACGCCATTACCAGTTTTATCGAGGAAAACGCAGAAAGCCCTGCTTTAACAATCCTTAAGTCTTTGAGCGAGGCCATTCCCAAAGAGCTCAAGCTAGATGTCACCCTGTATCAGTTCAACACGCTTGCCGCCGGTGGCGGTAAGTTGGTGCTCCGCGGCGAAACAGATAGCTATGCCTCAGTGGATAAGATCTTAGATGCCGTCAAGACAGCAAAAATGCTGAAAGACGTCGAGAGTAAACAATCAAGCCCCAAACCAGGCACTGATAATAAGGTGATCGAATTCACGATCAATGCTGATTACGCCGGTAATGTTGATACCGCAACCAAGGCGTAAGTCGTAGTGAGGATGACGGAGAGTTCATGAGTGCTCTTGCAACATTTACCGACAGATTGAAAAGCCAACTGCAGATTAGCCTCGGGTTAGCCAAGCGGCAGATTTTTGGGGCTAATAACGAGAAGTTGGATTTCCTTATGGACAGCTTTTACAAGCTGTCGCCGAATCAGCGTACCGGTGTTCTTGCCGGTGGTATTGTGGGTGTCTTTCTTGTAGTCGTTATGATCTTTGGTTTGTATTTTTCGTTGGTCAATGGGCTTAAGTCTGATCTGTCACAAAGTTTTGCCGCTCTTCATGAGTTGCAGTCAAAAAAGGCCATGTACGAGCAGGAAAACCGCAACTTCGAAAAACTAGCCGATACCCTGGAGCGCAAGACTAAGCAGGTAAGTTTAAAGCCATTTTTTGAGAAAATTGCTAACGAGCAATCCGTCACTCTGGAAGGTCTTAGCGACTCGCAGTCGCCGCTGCCAGCCGACAACCCTTTGTCCGACCGGATCAAAGAGGTGAGGGTTGAGATGCGGATGCCTAATATCTCGATTCCGCGCCTACTGAGCTTCCTTGTCGAGGTCGAGAAGTCGAATAAATATCTCCGTGTTCAGGATCTGCAGATACGAGCCCGGTATGGGACCAAGCTCTATTTTGACGCCCAGTCCAAGGTCCGTGGCTACGATAGCAACAAATAAACCAGTCAATCGTTACAAGTTAAGACGCTGTGACGGTGTCTCAAGAGAGGGTAGGGAGTCCTATGGCTAAGCAGACGCGAAGAGCACTTCAGATCACTCTCATGGTGATGCTCTTTTTCGTTAGCTTTAACTTCTTTATGCTTGTGACCTTTCCCTACGAGGTGCTCAAGGAAGCAGTAGCAGCTCAGCTCACTAAGGCTACGGGCTACACCGTGCGCATCGGCGGGATGGGTCCTGCCCTACCGGTGGGATTCGCCGCCGAGGATATTCATATCGAGACGCAGAATGGTACGGCATCCCTGGATCTTAAGGGCCTCAAGGTAAGCGTGGAACTACTGCGCCTTTTTACCGGCAGCCTCGGCGTATCAGGCCAAGCTTTAGCTGGTAAAGGCAGTCTCAACGTCGCCGTAAGTTTTGGTCTGATCGATATGGCCAAAGGTGCGGTGGCGCCCAAGCGTCTTGCCGTCGAGGCCAAGAACTTTCCCCTCGACGGCATCGTTGGCTTCGCTCTCAATATTGCTGCCTCATCTCCTGATGCCAACCCCATGGTGGCGCCTTTACTGGCAGCAGTCGGGGTATCCGGTCAGCTTAACGGAACGGCCGATTTTAAACTCGATGCCAAAAATCCGGTGCAGTCCACTGGGCAAGCCGATCTGAAGCTCATAGGTGCAGTCTTGAAGCTGAGCCATCCCTCTCTAGGATTACCGGATCAGGCCTTCAGTAAAGCCCTAATCAAGGCCAAGGTTGAGAACGGCAGTGTCGTGATTGACCGTAGCTCGGGCTTTGTCGCCGAAGAACTTGAGCTTCTGACTGACGGCAAGATCCTCCTCAAACCCGACACAGGGTCATCGCAGCTCGATATGAAGATTATGTTTAGACTGAACTCGGGGCTGAAGGAAAAGTTTGGCTTCCTCATTGATGCCGTGACCGGAAGTGCCACGAGTGAAGGGCGCCTGACGATGCAAGTTAGAGGCTCTCTCGATGAGCCGGCAGTGACAACGTTTTAAAAAAGGCACCGTAAATACGATTAGGTGCCGCAGCCATTTTGATGATCTTTTGAAGTGTTCCCGATTACTTAAGTCCATCCTGTCTAGACCTACCTTTGACATTGTTTATAAGCATGCCCTAGACTGTTATATAGACCATAAAATCATAACTCTTGTCGGCTTTAAGCTATGGCGGACTTTGCACATCAGGTGCGGTGTATCTTGCGGGTCTATAGAGACCGCGGCGCAGCAGCTTTAGCGAGTTTGACGGCAGGAAAGATTGACGAAGGTAACACATGGTTAAAGCGTCGCACCGCAGCATTTCACAATCTCCGGGTGGTTGAGACGCGACTGGCAACGGGATCGATCGAGGAACTGGCCGACGACCCCGAGGTTCAAGAACTCTGGCAAGACATCAGACAGATCGATAGTAAACTCCAGGCCGTCATCAGTGAATCCCAGTCAAAGACCGCGGAACTAGTGCGCAAACTGCAAATCGCCCGCCAAAAGATCACTTGTTACCGCTCCGGTGAGCCCGAACCCTCGAGATTTGAGCAATCAGCTTAACCATAGTTAGTAGTCTCCCCCGACCTCAAGGAGGTTTCCATGGTGTCCAACAGCGGAGTACAAAAAAAACTGGCTCTCGTTTACGGCACGTTGCCGTCAGTCGAGGAAATCGATCAGTTTCTTTTGACAGCATCCGACTATGAGGTCACGGTCGTTACCTCGGAATCCATAGTCGGCTACCTGACGCAGACCAGCCGTTACGACCAGCTGACGTGTATAGCGCTGCCAGACCACAGCGAAAATACGACCTACCTGCCGGGGCTTGAAAAAGTCCTGCAGGGGTTTGACCTCGTGGTCGTCAAAGAACGCCTCGGGATGTATGCCTACCAAGCGGTCAAAGCGAAATGGCGTAGCCGATTCCGTCTGATCATTTGGGTAGATAACTTGACCCCTATGCCAGGCGAAGATATTACCCACATGCGCACTATCCGCACGGAAGTGGGTAACGCTGCTGACGCGTTCTTGGTCCAAACAGAGGCGGCACGGCAAGCACTCCTCATCGAGGGTGTCGACACGCAAAGAATCCTCAGCTTTTCGCCATTTGTTGAGCAGCGAATCCAACGCCAGGCCAAGACCAGGGCACGAGCTATCGCCAATCTCGGTCTTGCCGATACTGACTTCGTGATTGCACACTTCGGGCAGATTGAGTGGGAAGAGTCGCTTCTGGACCTGGTCCACGCGATGAAGCTTATCGAGTTTAGCGATAAGTCGCTGGCAGGACGGATGAAGCTGGTGTTCTGCGGCATTGGTAGCTTCTCAGCTGAAATTCGTGACCGTCTTGTGACGCTGGGACTCGACCGCCAAGCCGTCTATGCCGCACCGAGTCGCGATGCCTTCCACGAGGTGCTGACCGCTGCTGATTGCTTCTACTACTCACCGATTGCGTCGCGTGACCGCGTCGACGGCGACCCTTATCGTTTGATGATCGCTACAGCTAACGGTGTGCCAGTGATCGCGGCGCGGGGACCACTCGTCGAGGAGACGATCGGTAAACATCGCTTTGACTTCTGTCCGGGGTCACCGGAGTCGCTCGCTAAGGCCATCCGGAAAGCCGCCGCCACCCAAAGTCTCCGCATTGATATTGCGGCAAAGAATTTGCAGCAGCTCAAGGCCGCTAAGCCTCGGGTGACCAGAGAGATGCTCGAGGTGTTCTCGATCGTGAACCGCCAAACGCCGACGATCGACGTCAATGCCCTTGATCATCAGGTTCTCGAGGTCGAGGCGCAAGTCCATGCCAAGCAGTACCTGGCTGCAATCGATGTGATCGAATCGATCTTCCAGCTTAAAGATATTCCTATCCATCATAAGGCCAACCTCTACCGTCTGATCGGTGATTGCTTCACCAAATTGGGTGACGGCGAGGCCGGCAAGCAAGCCTACCAGCAAGCCATTGAGCTCGATCCTTATGCGTCCCGTGCCTTCATCGGTCTCGGCACCATCAGTTTGACGCGTAACTCCTTCGATAGCGCTGTCCTGCAGTTCCAAAAAGCCGTCAGCTTGGCGCCGGAAGACGAGATGGCGAACCTCGGACTCGGCCTGGCATTCCAGGGCATGGGTGAGCTGAACGAAGCCAGTCGCTGGGTGGTCAAGACTTTAGAGTGTAATCCGGAAAATACGGCAGCACTGTTTACCCTTGTGCAGATCGCTAGCGAGCGCGGCAAGTTTGCGGAAGTCCAGCAGGCACTGGCCACCTATATCGGGCTCCACCCACACGATCACAACATGCTCTATACGCTTGCCGTCATTAAGTTCAAGGTGGGTGACAACCAAGCGGCCAAGAGCTTGGTCGAACGTATCGTGTCCATTGATCCATACAACGAGCGTGCGCAGGCTCTCTCGCAGCAAATCGCTCGTCTCACTGACCCAACCGCAGGCACATTAAACGCGTGATATGCTGAAACGAATTTTTATAAACAATAAAAAGGTTCCGGTCCCAGTACCGATCCGGTCGCTGCGCGAGGCGCTCGACTGGGTTGATACGACGCTGGTGCCGCCCGGTCACGTGATCACCCGTGTCAGTCTTAATGACATGCTGATTGCGGATCACGGTGATTTAGGTGCTGCCGGGAAAGTGCCACTGAGTGAGTCCACCAAGCTCGAGCTTCAGATCGATTCTCCTGCTGAACTGACAACACAGACGCTCGATGCCATGCGGAATCTGGCGAGTGCCATCACCGGTGGGCTAAAGACCTTGGCGGTGGCATGTTGGCAAACCAAGGCGCAGCAGAAACCCAACGAACTAGACGGTATCGCCGATGATCTCAATCTGATTTGTGAGTTACTGGACCACGTGAGTGGTCTGGTGGATCGGTCGCATCCGGAGCTTGCGGCTATTCAGGGAATTGGAGGCCTGATGCGGCGCATCATGGCGCAGGTGGCCCTGGCTCGTGCCAATTCCGACTGGAAGGCTTGTGCTAAGTTGCTCCTGAATAAATTAGAGCCGCTGCTGCAGGATCTGTCGAGTGAGGCTGAATGCCTGCAGCATCGCATCGTTGTGCAGATGGACAGCACACTCCTGGCCCGGGCCGGTAGCGGTGGCGCTAAGCCTTAACCTCTTAGCCCTTAGTGGGCTCGGCCAGCGGTGACTTACGCTTTTCGTGCCGAATCTGACGCGCCTGCACCACAAAGACCACGCTTTCGGCAATGTGCGAACTAATGTCGGCGATACTTTCGAGCTTGTTGGCGATGAGCACCAACTCCAACCCTAGCTCGACATCGATCTTGCCGGCGCGAACCTGCGCAATCATGAGCTGGCGTGCATGTTTCTGCAATAGATCGACCTCCTCGTCCTGGTGCGGCAAGCGCTCGGCCAGTTGGGCGTCGGTGCGCTGCCAAGCAGCGTGCGAGAGATCAAGGAGTTCCAGGCACTTCGCTATCATGTTGGCGATCAGATCCCAGCCCTCCGGCATGGCCGTCTTGAGCTGGAAGCTAGTCGCTATATGCCGCGCTACGTACTCCGTACAGTCGCCTATGCGCTCAAGATTGCTGGCTATTTGTACAACCTGCATGAGCGAGCGAAAATCTGGGCCTAGCGGCGCACGCAATTCGATAAAGGACCTGGCACGGCGGTTAAGATCCAGTTCGAGGGAATCGATGTCGCGGTCCCTCTCGACAATCTGACGCAGTTTGACCACGTCCTCATCGGTGGCGGCCTTTTTTAGCTCGCGCAATTGATCCCGCACATTGGTGCTAAGACGCTCCAAAAGTGAGTGAATCTGGTCGTATTCTTTGGCTGCTAGGTTGAGTTGTTTCATCTCGGCCCCAAACTTTTTGGCAATAATACCATGACTCACATGGCTCCCCATGTAAAGCAGTTCCTTAGGATAAATCGCAGGAATTTCGCTGTGCGCACTAGTCTTTTAGGGTCGCGTACAGCTATGATGTGGTCAGAGTTTGTAGACAATGTCAGCTTAAGGTCGCCTGGTTTTTGCCGACACGGATAGCATAGGTACACTCTGCTATGAATGGGCCATCCCGCATGAACCTCCGCTTGGTATTTTTGACCGGCTCGATCCTTTTGAGCCCTTCTGCAAAAGTTGGATTTGCTGCGGCACTTCCCGACAGTTATCCCCTCAATCGAGCGGCGTCAGGTCCGACACCCGTCGATCCTAGCTTTAGTGCTTGGCTGGCGCTTCACGCGAAAAAGCCATCACCGCTTGAGCTTCCAGAGGATCAGTTCACGGCCATGCTGGCGAGCCAGGATCAGATCACCACTGCGTTCCTCAAACTGGCGCGCATGAACACCCCTGAAATCAATGACGACGAGGACGAGGCCGCCGAGCTTGTCGGTCCACCGCGCAATCTGGCTCCTAATTTTAAACCTCCAGAGTCACGCCGGCAGGTGGTTGAGGGAACCTTCAAGATCCTCAAAGCGTCGGGCGATCTTGCCGGGAGCGCTGCCGATAGCCATCCTCTTTTACCATTTCTTTACCTGAATTTGCTGAAATCGCCCGAGCTAGACGCTGGTGAGCGTGCGGCCATAAGCCAGCGATTCAACCAAAGTGCAGCTGGGACCTGTGCTAGTAAACAAAGTCTTTTGGTTGATCTTACCTCTGATAAATTAACGCCTCTCAATGACGATGATTTACGTGCACTTTTGCAGCGGATTGATCGCTACAGGTCGCGTGGTTTCAAGCAGTTGGCGTTGAAGCGGGTGATCCTTAATTTACCCGAGCCCCGGCGGCGTACCGTTGGCGACAGTATTTTAGCTGTGGCGCAGTCGTATCCGGCGCTGGTTGCGACGACCCCTTGGCTGAGTCAATTGGCTGAATCTAGCGGTAAAACCGTGGATTCTCATGAACCGGAAGCAAGTTTCAATAAGGCCCGGCAACTTGCCGGGAAAAAGCAGTGCGGCAAGGCCAAAGACCTCATGTTAGGTGGACTGCATATTGCTAAAGGTCTCAGCTCACTGACTGATGCCACGAATACCGGTAAGGTGATTGATGGATGTTTTCGCGCCCAAGATACCAAGCTAAGGGCGGAGTTCTGGCAGAATATCACCAAGGCGATGAGCGATACCTACGGATTCGACGGATGGGCGGAGGCCCGTCTGCGCCTTGGCTTTATCGACTGGTCACGCAATAAATTTGACGAGGCACGTAAGGCCTTTGAAGACGTTGCAGCTAAAGCCGCCACTAAATATAAAAAGTACGAGGCGCGAGCTGTTTATTCGTTGGCACGTATCGCCGAAAACCAGGGCGAGCTGGAACGCGCTGCTGTGCTTTATGAAGACTATTTGTCGCGATTTGCTAAAGAGGAAAATTATGACGAAGCCATGATGGCGCTCGGTGTCAATTTGGCTGGCCGCGGCGAGTGGCAGAAGGTCTTAGAGCCGCTCAAAGGCCTAATTAACAGCCAATCCGGTATGCCTGTTGACGAGCGCTCAGCATCATCGCTGTCATTTGCCTTATTTTGGTCGGGGCGAGCCTACCTTGAACTCGGTAAGCTTAGCGAGGCTAGCGAGATGTGGCGTCGCGTTGCCTCCGAGTACTATTCGACCTACTACGGAGCCCTTGGTCACTACATGCTGGAAAAGGTAACAGGTCAGCACCTAGCTATGCAACCAGCGCGACTACCTCGGTTTAGACCTGAGATGCTGCAGGAGCCATTTTCCTCTCCTGATCAGCAGAAGATTCGGCGAATCGAAGCGCTGATGCGCATTGGTTTGCATCACGATGCTGTCTGCGAGATGGAAGAGGTCGATATCGCGGACGGTAAACCAGAGAAACTAATAGTCAAAGCTCTGGTTACCTATGCTGCAGGTAAATGGTTGGACGCAGTGAAAATCTATGATGCGCTACCGCGTTCTTTTAGGAGCAGTTTGCCGGCCGGTTTTGAGCGCATACTGTATCCGCAAAAGTTCGCCGAGGAGGTGCGGGCATTTGCCGCGAAGGTCGGGGTGGATGCTGATTTTGTGTTTGCCATTATTCGGCAAGAAAGCGTGTTCAATCCGTTAGCAAGGTCACCTGTCGGCGCCCTAGGACTCATGCAGATTATGCCGCAGACGGCGCAGCTAGAGATGCGGCAGGTGGGCTCGGATTATATGGGCAATGATGTGAAGAAGGCGGTCCTGGCCAGCTTATCCGCTGGCAATGGACTCCTGACGCCTGACGTCAACTTGCAAATCGGTGTGCATCACGTGAGATCACTGCTCGACAAGTATCTCAGCCCGATCTACCTGCTATCTGCCTACAATGCCGGCCCTGCCGCGGCACAACGTTGGATCACCACGCTGCCGACGCGCGATCCCTTGGTCTTTGTCGAACGCATTCCTTACAAAGAGACACGCGGATACGTAAAGCTAGTGCTCAGAAACTACTTTTATTACAAGCGCCTTTACAATGATGCTAAACAGGATCTGCGCCATTTTGATACGGTGGCCGATGCCCTAGTGGCATCGGTGCGTTCGGATCATGCCGCCGCCGCGGCGGTTGAGGCTGAAAAGCCTCCTAAATCGTGATTAACTGATTCAGTTAGTTGTTGGTGAGAATCTCTCATGTCGCCGTTATGCGTGCTCATGTCACTTCTTCCGGCAATGAGTTTGTAGCATGATCGCCGCCTCAAGATGAGGAGGTGGTCGTGAATAAACAAAAAAAATTTTTAAAACTTTGTCCAAAAGGTCACAATCAGGTGATCAAATTTGGATATTTTTTTCGTGAAACAGGTCACTTAGGGCGGGTTCAAAGATATTTTTGTAAGGATTGTGCATCTTCCTTTTCTGATCAAACGGGAGCGCTAACGTATCGCGAGCGTAAGCCTCATTTAACACAGAAAGTTTTGCGCCTAGCGATGGAATCTGTTTCGCAGCGCGGATGTGCCAGACTTCTCGGCTGTCGGCCGATTACCGTAGCTCGTAAGATTATCCGCATTGGTAACCGGGCTGAGCTTCATCTCAAAGACCGACAGGCTAAAAACATTGCAGCTGGCCAAGAAACTACGGTGATATTTGATGATATGGAAACTTTTGAACACACTAAGTGTAAGCCGATCTCGGTTTCCCTAGCGGTGGCAGCATCAAGTCGGCAAGTGATTGCAATTAGTGCCGCAGAAATGCCAGCAAAAAGTACCCTAGCTAAGCGGGCTGTAAAACGCTACGGACCGCGTGCGGATAATAGGCCCGAATCCCTCCGTCGGGTTTTGAATGAGGTTAAGAGGCTCTGTCCCAACTTAACATTACTGAAATCGGATTGCTGGCCCAAATACCCCGTCATCGTTAAAGAGGTATTTGGGAAACATATGCCTCACGAGCAACACAAAGGACGACGCGGATGTGTCGTCGGCCAAGGTGAACTCAAAAGAGGTGGTAGGGATCCACTCTTTGCCCTAAATCATACATGCGCTATGTTTCGCGATAGAATCAAAAGATTATCGCGACGTACATGGTGCACGACAAAGAAAATCGAACGCCTGAGGCATTTACTCAATATCTATGCTTGGTGGCACAACCGCATGCTTGCACCGATCCGAGGACCGATACGCATGGATTGATCCGACCCTTCTTCACCAACATTTAACTGGATCAGTTAGAAGGGGCAAAGCGATGCGGCGCCGCCTGGTCACAGGCCTCCGTTTTGAGGCAGTGCTCGTAGATCCGCCGGATATGTGGCAGGTCTTTGAGGTCGACGTCAAATCTAAGGGCATTGTAAACCTGCGGAACTAAACATATATCAGCGACAGTTAGGGAATCTCCAAAGCTACATGTCCCAGGTTTACGTTGGGCGAGGAGTCGCTCGTAAACAGACAGTCCCTGAAATATGAAGTGCTGCATGTGCTTACGTCGCTCACTCTCAACCGGGACAAAATATTTCATCAGGCTAGGATTCTGCAGGGGCTGCGTCCCAGCAACTATCTTTAGCGCCAACTGTTTCACGTACAGTTTGTCCAGAGGGCTCGGCGGATAAAGAGGCGGGCTAGGGTAAGTCTCGTCCAACCAGTCGATGATGGCTAGGCTCTCGCTGAAGCTACGGCCGTCAATCACTAACGTCGGTAACTGCCCGGATGGATTAATCGCGCGATAGACGACTTCTTGATGCTCGCCACTAAGAATGTTTATGGCTACGGGGGTATAGGCGATTTTTTTCAGTGCTAAGGCCCAGCGCACACGCCAGGAACAGGAAGAGCGCCAGTAGTGGTAAAGGGTCAGTTGCATAAGGAATCATCCCACTCGTTCGAAAAAAGCCAAATTAGCGCCGCAGTTTAGCCGTCTGGCAAAGTCCTGTGGGCCCACCTGATATTGGCATCAGCCGCGCGCGGGCGCAAGCACCCGAAGTCACTTGGACTGACGCCAACTCTTGTCAGTTGCCAAGGGCGAATTTGCCAATTTCGAAAAAAGTAATTCAATAAAATTCAATGTTTGTCTTAATTGCCCTCATGATTTTAGAGCTTTGGCCGATCTTCGGGGTGGAGGTCGGTGGTCATGACAGCCCGTAGATTCGATCCATCTTCAACGCCAGTAACGGTTGCCTTAGTGCTCCTGCTCAACGGTCTATTTTATACGGCCTTCGTAGCGGGCGAGGACAAACCGAATGCCGTCGCGCCAACGACCGTCAGGCGTACCCTGGCGGCGAAACCTTTAGTTAAGGCACCTAAGGAGCCGAAAGGCGTCGCTACCGCAGATGCCGATTTTGGTAAGCCCCTAGAAGACGAGCCGGCGCCGCTACCGCCACCCATGGATATGCCTGCACCACGCGCGGCAGCCCCTGGTGGTACTGTGCTTTGGACGGAGCGTAAACTCAGCGAAGTATCTTTGAGCATCCCGGCTAGCTTTGGCACCGGTGTTACGACGCGGACACGGGGTAAGGTAAAGCGCGATGGGGGAGACGATCTGCCATTCGTTCGCGTGACTGTCGAGGGCGATGATGAGATCCACGGTGTCCCCGTCCTGAGTGATGCTGGCAATCCAACGCCTTACATACTAATCAAAGATATTTTAGGCGATACCAATGAGCATCGACGGATCGGTGATCTTTTGAATCTGACAATTACCAGTGCTCAACCCCGCACCCGTCGCAGTCCAGGCAAGGTAGGCAATGGCTCGCTGCATTTAAGTTTAGGATCGTTGACCGATCTCAAAACACGTTCGCCGCTGACCTTGCACCTGGCACCAGGGGGGTGGGAGTCCAATCCTGCGTCGGGGTCGTGGCTTGCTTTGCCGCCATCGCGTGAGGGCAATGACACGATCTCCATTCATCTGCAAAGTGGCGAAGATCTCGATGTGTTCCTGCCGCTGATTCGGGCAGCCCAGGGAATGACCGCCGTACCAGGTGGCACGGTCGATCGCTCTCAGGAGGGTTACTGTTTCGTGCGTCGAGGAGAGGTTGTGGCGACGATTTGGGGCGCACCTCTTGCTACTGAAACTTGGGCAAAAATTGCCTCGGGCCTAAAAGCCTCGCTGATCTATCGTGGTGCAGCCTCGGCCTTTATCATGTCACCACGGTTCGAACCTGAGTTTCAGAAGAAGCTAGCGCAGACCAATGCTATCGGAAACGAGCCAATTTACGTCTACGATGCGCGACCTGGCGATGGCCGTTATCCCGTGCTCCCCGGAACCTTGCTGGCTGAGCCCGAAATAGCGGCATATCTGCAGCATGCCACGGGACTGTTCAATCGTCCGGTGCAGCTCATGTCGACGTCGGCGATGCTCGCTCACTAAGCAAATGACTCACACCAGCTCACTGGGGCGCGACCACTGGTGGCGAAGGCTGGCGTGGGGAACGTTCAGGCCTAGCTCGTGACTCCAGTAGCACCTTAGTGCCAGCTGGGATCAGGCTGGGAGTGGTCGCCGAGACGATGCGCCACACGGAGTAGTGACCGAGGGAGCGGCTAAGCCGCAGGAACGCAGTAGGTACGCCGGTCTCTCTGTTTACCGATGCTCTGGTCGCTGAGTTGCCTATGGCTACGCCGTGAAGCAGCTTGGCCCCAGCATTGAGATCTGGTGTTTGCAAAAGGACGTAGGGACCCTCGTGGGAAAGCACAATGGCATCGTAGCCGAGCATTTCTCGGAGAGCTACAGCCACGTCTTTCGCGTCTTCTGCTTTAGGTAGGCGTTCCAACTTCTGTGCGACCGTGTCCAGTTGGCCGTTAGTGTCTGGGCGAATCAATGCCATCGCCTCACTGCTGCCGGGTGGGGGGATGATCAAAATAGCCTGAGATCCCGTAGCTTGTAGTAGGGCCTTTAGGCGGCGCGTCACCCCGCGCCCTGCCCAGGCGTGTCGCCTGTTGATCACGTCGGTCCAGCTAATGTCTTCAAGGCTGGCAACGTCCAGAAAATGGAGACTCTGTAGCATCGTCCGATCAACGGGCGATACCTGTAGCTCGCCACGGTCGGAGGGTAGGGCTTTCAATGTAATAACGCGTCGTACCAGTGGACTGGAGGCTGGGAAATTCATGCGCGCCAACCAGTTTAGTGGATCGGGGGTAGCAGATTCACTGCCGCCACTCGTCTGCTGTTGGCCATAGTCCTCTGCTGCGGCTAGGGGCGCGTGTGTCGCCATCAAGAAGGGCGCGCAGTATAGTAGCTGACGTAGCAAGCTTGGTTGCTTCACCATGACAGACTCACCCCTCCACCAGCGAAGGCAGTGCTGTAGACAAATTTAAGATCAGACTTCGTCCCACCAGTCTCATTGATGGTGAGGTCTTCGAAGTAGTCAAAGGCGAGTAGATTCCATCGAATGCTGTTACTGATATAGCGTAGCGGACCGCCCTTGATGTAGAGCTCAAGCCCAGTGCGGTTTGCAGTGAGCTCGTTTGCCGCACCGTCGGCAGTTTTTTCCTTGAGCAGCGTCATGTCGCGCGAATGGAAGAGCCTAGCTAGATAACTCGCATTTTCGATAACACCATTAATCTCGAGACCGAAGTTTTTGAGGCCACTTGCCTTGTATTCACGCGTCACAATATTTTCGTTGGGCATCGTTATAGGCAGGCGCGAGGTGATGCTCCATAGCCCGGCCTTGGGAATGACCTCAATCCTGTCGATCAGTCCTGTCAATCTGTACAGGTACGCCCAACCCACATTGTAACGGGACCATGTAATACTGAAGACTTCGCCCTCAATATCCCGCTTATGATCGGGCCAAGAGTCAGTGTAGAGGCGGAGGCCGTTGAACCAGCCACGATGGAATTCGCTGGTAAAGCTCACGACGGACCCCGGCGAGAAGAGGGCCGTTGCCGAATCAATCATTTCAAAACCGTAGCGTAGAGACACGAAGCTTTCGCTCGTAGCCACACGCGGAGGCCTGTTTTCCCACGAAAAATGCATGGGTCCCTCGTCCTGCGGGGCTGACATCTGCGCCGGTGCTTGCATCGGTGCTGCCATTGGCTCGATGGGCGATGGAGAAATCGGGCTGGGTGCGATCGGGGCTGCCTCCGCCACCGGAGCTGGTGGCTGGATTGGGGCAACTTCGACTTGTGGTGGGGCAATCGGCTGCTCTACCGGAACTGGTGGTGGTGCGATCGGTTGCAAAGGCACTTGGGACTCGACCGGTGAGGAAGGCGCTGGCGTTTGTGGCATCGGTGACTGGGCCATCGTCGTTGTCTGAGCCAAAGGCTGTATTAAAGGCATGGGGGCAGTCTGCGTCAGTCCGGGTAAGCGACCTGGCCGCGGTTCGTCGGAGCCGTCGATGATCGTTTGCCCGCGGTGGCGTATCGAAATCAGGAGTGCTTGAGCTCCGTATTCGGGACCAGGGCGGCGCTGCGCATAAACGATGGACTCACGCGTCACACCGCCGCGGTCGACCCAATCAAACACGCGGTCACTGCCTTCGATACGCGCCGCCCCGACCACATGCGCGGTCCACAGGCCCGTTTCGGGTTGAACGCCCCAAGTAAAGAGCTGGAGCGACGTTGGTGCTGCGGTCTTGCCAAGTTGGTTGGCATCTTCAGGTCTGAGCGCAGTGGCTGGCAACGGTAGGCGCGTAGCGGCCGGAGCGGTATCGAGAACAGCGGCGGCGACGAGTTTAGAGTAAAACTCATCGCGCATCAGATACTGCCAGTTCGGGGGAGCGGGAAAGGCAACGGAGCCAGCTTCGATCGCTGGAGCGACCAAGGCAGCGGCTGCTGAATTGGTGAGCTTATCGGTGGCGAGCATCAAGCGCACAACTAAACGATCTTGTGTTTGCGTGAATTCAACTGTCCACGCTGGATCCGATTTAGGCTCGCGGCCCCCAAAGAACTTTTGACCGATCGATGTGAAGCAGCCAAATTCGTCAAAAAGTCCGGTGCCCCAAAGCCCGTAACCAAGCAAAAATGAGTGTCCAAATTGTTTACAGGCCTCAGCGGCGATGGTGGCGTTGGTCCGATCGGTGTCGGGATCCCGTGAGGGGGGCATTGGCCACAGTACCTTTAGGTACCCGGTTTGCACAGGCGTGGTTAGGACGTCAGAGGCGGTTGGGCTGGACCCCGAAGTACCTAGTGAAGACGTCGGTTTACGCCCTTGTGCAAGGACCGTGCCCGGAAGAGAAAAAGCGGCACCGAGAACCAAGGGCAGGAGCCCGGTCCGTGGGTAGTGGGATACGCCTGGCGGTGTTCGCCTCAAGGGCCGCTCGTCTGTGATCGGGAATTGTTGGGATTAATCAATATTATAGCACCTGCAGTCACCGAGAACCAACCACCGGCCTAAATAAGTCCAAATTTTTGGGACATTTATAGGAAAAATTTGCCTACCCAAGTATTCGCTTAAGGTTAGCCCCCGAAATGCCGAAGCCCCTGATACCACAGGTGCGAGTTCGCTCTACCAGTGCGGCCAACGAGGGCGACGGCAGATGATGCGAGAATTGAACAAAGCGACCAAGTCAGTGCGCGCAGCAGCGCACCGGTATCGCTTTGCGCAAATTTTGCGTGCACTTATTCTGTCGTCGCCTCAATTGAGTAAAAATAGTTTATCTGCGATGGTGGCACTTGCTGCGTCGTTTCACGTGAGTATCGCGTCCGCCGATACGAGTTACGATTTCGTCGTCAGTGGTCGGTTAACTGATCCGAGTGGACGTCCTGTCGAAGGACCAGTTGCACTTGATATCTCGTTCTTCCATGATGGCGACGCGAGTGCACCAATTATTACGGTGCGCGATGGCTTTGAAAAAATCGTCCTACAAGACGGCATCTTTCAAGTACGCGTGACGCTCAGCCCAGAAGATTATCATCGCGTGTTTCCAGATGTCGGGCAGCGCGTGTGGTTCCAAGTGACAGATCTCACGCACGGTGGGTCACCGTATCCACTGCAACAAGTTGTCACTGTTCCTTACGCTGCACGCGTCCCCGTTGATGATAAAACAATTAAGTTTAGCTCTGACGGGGAACTAACGGTGGGTCCCGATGCTGCGCCAGGACCGAACCAGTTTATGACGAAGGACAGCTCGGGAAAAATTGTTTGGAAAACACCTTCAGCAAGCGCGGGAGCCCTCCAGGGAACCAACGTTAGTGCCACCGCTCCTGAAGTGGGACAAGTACTCAGCTACGACGGTAGCCAGTGGATACCAGCGAGCACCACCGTGACAGCGCAAGCACCGTTGGCAGTGACGATGGCGGGAACGACGCCAGTGCTCAGCATGACGCAGGCGAGCAGTGTCAGTAACGGTTACCTGACGACCTCAGATTGGCTCAAATTTAACGCGAAACAAGATGCCATCACGGCAGACTCAGTCATTACTCCCGGCAGTCTGGAAACATCGAAACAGGCTGGTGTGTTCTTGAAACCGTATGACACCGGTGCTGGTGCCACTGGTGAACTCAGATTCGGTAACTTGACGGGCAGTAACTACGTTGGCTTCAAAGCCCCAGATGAAATCGCGGCGAATAAAATTTGGACGCTGCCATCTGGTGATGGACTTACCGGTCAAGTGCTGCAGACCGACGGTTCGGGCAAGCTTGGTTGGGTCAACTTCCCGACGGTGCCAGTGTCGTCTGTTGCTGGTAAGACTGGCGACGTCGCCTTGACGACGGCAGATGTCACTGAGACTACCAACCTCTACTTCACCGAAGCCCGCGCGCAGCAAGCAGCGCGCAAAATGATCTCCGCGACAGCTCCAGTGACCTACAACAACACGACCGGCAACATTTCGATGGGCCAGGCATCGTCCGTCTCGTCTGGTTATCTGTCGGTGCTCGACTGGATCACGTTCAACAACAAGATCTCTAGCGTCACCGCCGGCAACGGCGTCGTCGTGAGCACCATCGGTGGTAACGCGATGGTGAGTCTCCCCAATCTCGGTATGCCTGGTGAATACACGAAAATGACGACAGATCAGCAAGGGCGCGTGATCTACGGTACGACATTGGTACCTGCGGATATCCCCGAGCTCTCAGCTAGCAAGATTACCAGTGGCGTATTGCCAACGAGTGTCGGTGGTACGGGTGTCAACTCGACAGCGGTGTTCCCTGCTGCAGGTGTGGTGGTAACGCGTGATGCTGTCGAGACACTGGCTAACAAAAATCTTACCGCTACGACTATGACATCAGGCACAGTCACAGGCGCTTCCCTGATCACTGGCAGCTCGGTGATTGATATCACGGGAACGATTCGTAGCGGTGCGACCACGGTCGCTGGCGGCATCACAGTGCAGGGAGATGGCACTAGCGCTAATCGCATCTTCCTCAATGACAAAGGCACATCGAACTACGTATCGCTCAAAGCACCAAATAATTTGGCGTCGCCTGTCAACCTGACGCTGCCCAATAGCGTGGGCACAAGCGGGCAGCTTCTCTTTACCGATGGAGCTGGAAATTTGAGCTGGCGCTCTGGTGCATCGCCGACGGGACCAGCGTCGGGTGATTTGACGGCTATGTACCCGAACCCCGAATTGACCATGACCGGCGTCACACCTGGCACTTATCAGAAAATGACTGTCGATGCCAAAGGGCGCGTCAGCTACGGTACGACTCTGAGCGTATCGGATATCCCCAGCCTACCGACGTCGATTTTAGGCCAGGGGACGCTTGGCGTCGAACGCGGTGGTACCGGCGTTGCAAGTTTGACGGCCGGCGGCGTCCTGATCGGTAATGGCACGAGTGGTATCAATGCGACAGCCCCTGGCACTGCTTACCAAACCTTGCGCATTCCAGCAGCTGGGGGATCGCCAGAATTTGGAGCTTTAGACCTGTCCCAGTCTGACGCGGTCACAGGACTGCTGCCAACTAGACTTGGTGGTACGGGTGTAGTTTCTACAGCAACATTCCCTACTGATGGTGTGGTCGTCACACGCGCGGCATCGGAAACGTTGACCAACAAAACCATCATCAATCCGACGATCAGCACCATCACCAACGTGGGCACTTTGGCCCTGCCAACGACGACCGACACGCTGGTTGGTCTAAAGACCGTCGACACATTAACGAATAAGACGCTCGCGCAGCCAATGATTCAAGGCGGCACGATGACCGGCTCTGGTTTGATCACTGGGTCCACCGTGATTGATACGACGGGTCGCATCACTGTAGCGAACGAATTGACGGTGAAAGGTGATACCCATACGGCGAGCCGCCTGACCTTTACCGACAAGGTTGGGACTAACGCCGTCTCGCTGAAAGCTCCCGACACACTTGCTGGTTCCGTGACCTTCACACTCCCTGCAAGTGACGGGACTGATGGACAACTGCTGACTACCGATGGCGCTGGAGCGTGGCGCTGGGTCAGCGGTGCATCACCTACAGGCACCGCAGGTGGCGATCTCGTCGGCAACTATCCTAGTCCGCAGCTGACTAACACGGGCGTCGCGCCCGGTGTGTACCAAAAAGTAACCGTTGATGCCAAAGGGCGTGTCGCGAACGGATCGACTTTGGTGGTTGGTGATATTCCGCCACTTCCAGCCTCCGTCATATCAAGTGGTGTGCTCGGTGTGGTCAACGGTGGTACCGGTGCCTCGAGCTTCAACGACAACGGTGTCGTTTTGGGGCGTGTCGCGGGTGGCTTGGTGTCAACGAACGCTGGAGCGCCTTACCAAACATTGAGCGTTCCCGCTGGTGGTGGTGCGCCGACGTTTGGTGCCATTGATTTAAGCCAAGGTGCTGCAGTGACGGGCGTGCTCTCAACGAGTCGCGGTGGTATCGGCGTCAGTTCTACAGCTCAGTTCCCAACTAGTGGCGTGGTCGTCACCGAGGCTGCCACGGCTGTACTGAGCAATAAGACCCTAGTCGAGCCAACGATTAGCACGATCGCCAACACCGGCACCTTAACGCTGCCGACCACGACAGATACCTTGGTTGGTCGCGATACCGTGGACACTCTGACCAACAAAACTCTGATGAAACCGGTCATCAGCACGATCAACAACACGGGAACGTTGACGTTACCGACCACAACGGACACCTTGGTCGGCCGTAGCACCACAGATACGCTCACAAACAAAACCCTGATAAATCCGATTATCAACGGTGCCATCGTCAGTGGCGGCTCCATCATTAATGGCACCACAACGATCAATACGGCTGGCAACGTTAACGCAGGTGCGACCACAGTCACTGGTAACGTCACGATCCGTGGTAACGGTACATCGGCCAATTCTTTGGTCATGAACGATCGCGGCACCGAGAATGCTGTCGTGCTTAAAGCTCCTGACAACCTCAGTGGAACGACTGTGTTGACATTGCCGGGTGGTGCGGGGACTGCGGGTCAACTGCTGCGCACCGATGGGGCAGGGAACTTATCCTGGATATCTGGCGCTGCACCCACGGGTGACGCAGGTGGCGACTTGGCTGGTGTGTATCCAAATCCATCTTTAGCAGCAACCGGGGTCGATCCTGGCACTTACTTCAAAGTTGCAGTCGACGCCAAAGGGCGGGTTTTAAGCGGTGGCACTATAGGGCTCGGTGACTTACCTCCCATTCCAGCGTCGGCTATCACAAGCGGTGTTATCGGTGTCGGACGCGGTGGTACGGGGACCACATCTTTCGCCAACAACGGTGTCGTGCTCGGTAACGACACGGGTAACTTGTTCTCAACGGGAGCAGGTGCCGCTAATCAAATTTTGCGAATTCCTGCCGACGGGGGTGTGCCCTCGTTCGGCGCGATTGATCTCGGTGAAACGGCAGCAGTTACTGGCATCTTGCCGCGTGCCCTCGGTGGTACAGGCATCAACACAACCGCCATATTCCCGACCGACGGTGTGATCGTTACCGAGGCTGCAAATCAGACGCTCACCAATAAGACGCTGCAAGAGCCTGTGATCAGTACAATCTCTAATAACGGTACGATCGTCCTACCTCAGGGTAACGATCAGTTAGTGGGACGCGCCACGGCTGATACGTTGACAAACAAAACACTGATCGAGCCGGTGGTTAGCACGCTCGTCAACGGTGGCACACTAACGCTCCCCACCACCTCTGACACCCTAGTTGGTCGCGAAACTGTTGAGACTCTCAGCAATAAAACTCTGAGTGCACCGATTATGATTAATGGCACCATTACTGGGTCCAGCGTGATCGTCGGAGCCTCGAGTATCAACACTGTCGGTACGATCACGGCGGGCCCGACCTTCATTAACGGAAACATTGCGGTTCAAGGTAACAATACGACTGCCAATAAGTTGATGTTGAACGATCGCGGTCAAACCTACTCGGTGTCAATCAAAGCACCCGATGCCATGTTTGAATCGATCACCTACACCATGCCTGGGACACTTGGCACCGATGGTCAGCTGCTGCAGACTGATGCCAGCGGCAACCTGAGTTGGGTGAGCGGCGCCATCCCACGTGGCAATGTTGGTGGCGATCTAACGGGCGTTTTCCCAAATCCCGTTCTGAAATCTACGGGTGTTAGCGCTGGTAGTTACGCCAAAGTCACCGTGGACACTAAGGGGCGTGTGACTGCAGGGACCACGTTAACAGTTGCTGACATTCCTAAGCTACCGGCCTCCCAAATCGGTAGCGGGACATTACCGGTGTTCAACGGCGGTACGGGAGCGTCGAGCTTTGCGACTAACGGCGTCATGCTTGGCAACGGCGGCGGTAATTTATTCTCAACTGCTGCGGGAACTTCTAATCAAATTCTGCGCGTGCCGAGTGGTGGTGGAGCGCCATCGTTCGGGGCTTTGGACCTCGCCAGCGACGGTGCACTCACAGGCCAACTCCCCACAGCTCTCGGTGGTACCGGCGTCAATTCGACGGCCATATTCCCAACCAGCGGCACGGTCGTGACGCGGACCGCCGCAGAAACACTGACTAATAAAACGCTGTCCATGCCGACGATTAGTGCCATCAATAACGGTGGTTTGGTGATTTTACCGACCACAAACGACACGCTCGTCGGTCGTGAGACTGTTGATACGTTACTAAACAAAACGCTTTCTAGTCCGGTGATTACCACTGGTACGATCACGGGGAGTTCAGTGATTGCCGGTAGTACCTCCATCGATACGACTGGTACCCTCAGAACTGGTGCGGCTACAGTGTCTGGCGATGTGAAAATTCTCGGTAATAACAACTTGGCCAGTAAACTGGTTTTGACTGATAAAGGCACGAGTAACTACATCGCCCTCAAAGCCCCCGATACCCTGTCGGGAACTTATGTGTGGACGCTGCCAGCACAGGACGGCAGCCCAGGCGAACTACTGCAGACCGACGGCTTAGGTAACTTGAGCTGGGTATCCGGCCAGAACATGTACGGTGCGGCCGGTGGCGACTTGACGGGTGCTTATCCTAACGCTCAGCTGGCACCTACCGGAGTGGCCGCGGGCACTTATGCCAAAGTCATAGTCGACACTAAGGGTCGTGTCGTCGGTAAATCACAGCTGGTGGCTAGCGACATACCAAGCCTACCCGCATCGGCCATAGGCTCCGGTGTGATAGACGTCACCCGCGGTGGTACCGGTACCACCGGGTTCGCCGCCCGTGGACTTGTGGTTGGTACGACCGGTGGTGGTTTGGCGACGGTGGCACCTGGTTCCTCCTACCAGACCTTAGTGATGCCAAGTGACGGAAGCGCACCTCGCTTTGGTGCCGTCGATCTCAGTCAAGGAGCAGCTACGACGGGGATATTACCGACGACGGCGGGCGGTACTGGTGTCAATTCGGTGGCAACATTCCCAACCTCGGGCGTGGTGGTCACTGAGGACGGAGTTACGACTCTCAGCAACAAAACCTTAATTGCCCCGTCGATTAGCAGTATTGCCAACGGTGGTGGGCTGCTGTTCCTTCCCACTGCGACCGACACGCTGGTCGGCCGTGGCACGAGCGATACATTAACCAACAAAACGCTTAGTAACGCAGTGATCGCCGGCGGTTCGATCATTGGATCAGCGGTCATCGGCGGCAGCACTGTGATCGACACTCTAGGCACGATCACAGCCGGGGCCACCACCATTGACGGGAACATCACGATCCGCGGCAATACGACTTCTGCCAACAAATTGGTTTTAAATGACAAAGGCTCGATCAATGCCATTGCACTGAAAGCTCCCGATAGCCTCAGCGGATCTTTCGTTCTGACCTTGCCTGCCAGTGCCGGTGGCGCCGGACAGATGCTGACTGCGGATGGCAACGGTGCTCTGAACTGGACGAGTGGCGCCGAAGTTCTAGGTGCAGCAGGCGGAGATCTCGTCGGTTCCTACCCTAGCCCAACACTTTCCGCGACAGGTGTAACACCCGGTGTTTACACCAAGGTAACCGTTGACGCTAAAGGTCGGGTGTTTACTGGTGGGCAGCTTGCTGCCGGCGACATTCCACTCCTGCCAGCGAGTGCCATTGGTTCTGGACGTCTCCCTGTGAGTTTCGGTGGTACGGGTGCCTCGAGCTTCAGCAGTAACGGCGTCATCGTAGGTAACCAGGATGGTAACCTCTTCTCGACTGCCGCAGGAGGTGCGTACCAAAGCCTTACCGTGCCAGCGGGCGGTGGAGCACCGGTGTTTGGCGCCGTGAACTTAGCGCAGCCTGCCGCAACCACGGGGATTTTACCGACCACCTCCGGTGGTACGGGCGTAAGCTCGACGGCAACGTTCCCCCAAAGTGGCGTTGTCGTGACCGAGGCAGGCCTCGCAAATCTAAGCAACAAAACTCTGTCGGCACCACTGATTAACACCGCAACGATCGCTGGTGCGTCACTGATCACCGGCGCGACCGAGATTGATACGGCGGGTCGGATCAAGGCTCAGTCAGCCACCTTAAGTGGTAACGTCACGGTGCAGGGTGACGGGACCTATGCGAATCGTTTAGTCCTTAATGACCGCGGTACGTCTTATGCCGTCTCCATCAAAGCTCCGGACGACCTCACGCGGTCGACCACCTTCACCCTGCCGCGCACCGATGGAGCTATTGGTCAGCTGCTCACAACAGACGGTGCCGGAAATTTAACTTGGGTTTCTGGCTCAGCTCCAGCAGGTGCAGCAACTGGCGATTTGCAAGGCTCTTATCCACGTCCTGAGCTAACGTTTACTGGTGTTGCTGCGGGCACCTATCAAAAAGTTGCCGTCGATGCTAAAGGCCGCGTGTTGGCGGGCAGCACTCTCGTGGTCAGCGACATACCGCAACTGCCTGCATCACAAATCAGTAGCGGCGTCCTCGGCGTAGGCGTCGGTGGTACGGGTGCCACAAGCTTTGCCAACAATGGTGTCGTCCTCGGTAACGATGGCGGCAACCTGTTCTCGACGGCACCGGGAGTCGCGTTCCAGAGTTTAGTAGTGCCAAGCACCGGTGGCGCTCCGACTTTTGGTGCAATTAACCTTAGCCAAACGGCTGCCACGACGGGAGTCTTGCCGACCAGTCGTGGTGGTATCGGGATCAGTTCGGTAGCGACCTTCCCTAGTGCTGGTGTCGTCGTCACGCAAGACGCATCGGAAACATTGACCAATAAAACGCTGGCAAGCCCGCTGATTACGACTGGTACCTTGGCCGGTAATTCGGTGATCACGGGAGCTACCGTCATCAGCACTACTGGCAGCGTCTCGGCAACTACGATCAACGCCAATGGCAACATCACGGTTAAAGGTAACGCCGCAACATCAAATAAAATGGTGTTTACAGACAGAGACTCGGTCAATGCGGTCTCGCTCAAAGCACCAGACGTCCTTGCAGGTTCGACGACCTTCACCTTACCTGCCGGTGATGGGTCGCTCGGTCAATTCCTGGGTACCAACGGCAGCGGCCAGCTAACCTGGATGTCGTCAGCACCGCCGTCGGGCACGGCCGGTGGTGATCTCGTCGGCAATTACCCGAACCCAACGCTTGCATCGACGGGAGTCACTGCTGGTCAATATAGCAAGGTGACCGTTGATGCCAAAGGTCGGGTGGTCAGCGGCACGTCCTTAGTCGTTGCCGATATCCCGAGCTTGCCGGCGTCGATTATCAGCGACGGCACGTTGAGTGTGACCAATGGTGGTACTGGAGCTTCTACATTTACTAGCAACGGTGTCATGCTCGGTAATGCTAACGGTGCGCTGCAAGTGACCGCTGCAGGCTCGCGCTACCAGAGCCTCACGGTCCCAGCAGACGGCAGCGCACCAGTCTTCAGTGCAGTCGATCTGGCGCAACCCGAGGCTGTCACCGGGATCTTACCTAAACGTCTCGGTGGTACGGGTATCGAGTCGACGGCAGTGTTCCCAGGATCTGGCGTGATCGTCACGGCAGATGGCACGGAGACTCTTCGCAATAAGACACTGGAAAGTCCCGCAATCAACGACGCGACGATCGCCGGTAGTACGACCATCTCGGGCAACACGGTCATTGACACCGCGCAATCTATTGCTGGAAGTCGCATCACGTCACGCGGCAACATCGTGATCGAAGGTGCCGGCGCAACTGCTAATCGTTTAGTCCTCAACGATCGTGGGACGACTTTTGGCTACGAGATCAAAGCGCCCGACGAAATGACGAGCACGTTGACTTTGACCTTACCAAATGCCGCCGGCACGACCGGTCAACTACTTAGCACGAGCGGAAACGGCGCGCTAACTTGGGTAAGTGGTGCTGCGCCTATTGGCAGTGCCGGTGGAGATTTGACGGGGAATTATCCGAACCCGACCCTGATAGCGACCGGTGTCACTCCGGGCACTTACTTTAAAGTGGGTGTCGATGCCAAAGGCCGCGTCACCTCTGGTGACACGATCGCGGTGAACGACATCCCGAACCTATCCATGTCCAAGATCACCTCGGGCATACTCGATGTAGGTAAGGGCGGTACGGGAGCTACAAGTTTCGCACCTGGTGGTGTGATGATCGGCAACGGTGACGGCAATCTCCTATCGACCGCTGCAGGTAGACCGTACCAAAGTCTCATCGTCCCACACGATGGCACGACGCCTACATTTGGGGCCATCAATCTGGCGCAGCCAGCTGCCGTGACGGGTCTCTTGCCAACTAGCCTCGGTGGTACCGGTATCACTTCGACGGCAACTTATCCGCAGTCCGGTCTGGTGATTACGGATAGCAACGTCGCTACCCTAAGTAACAAGAATTTGACGAGTCCAGTGATTAGTGCCGGCACGCTGACAGGCGCTGGCCTTATTGGTGGTGCCACCGTTATCGACACAACCGGTACGATTAAATCCGCAGCGGCAACGATTGACGGTGATGTCACGATCCGTGGTGATTTGACCAATGCTAAGCGTCTGGTGTTGACCGATAAAGGTACGGAAAACTATGTCGCCTTCAAAGCACCCGACACCTTAAGTGGGAGTGTCACCTGGACGCTGCCTGCAACGGACGGTGATAACGGTCAGCTGCTGACGACGAATGGTCAGGGCCAGCTCAACTGGGTGAGCGGTGCGACTCCCAAGGGAACGGCAGGCGGTGATCTCGGCGGGCAGTATCCCAACCCAGTGCTGACCGCCACTGGTGTAAGTGCTGGTAGCTACACGAAGATGTATGTCGACACCAAGGGGCGCGTCCTTGCAGGCGGCAGTCTCGAGGTTGCCGATATTCCGGAGCTCCCTGCATCGGTGATTACATCGGGTGTGATCGGTGTGGGCCGCGGTGGTACCGGTGCTACGAGCTTTACCAACAACGGGGTAATTCTTGGCAACAACAGTGGCAATCTCCTGTCAACCGGAGCGGGCAGTCCGTTCCAAAGTTTAGTGGTGCCGAGTGGTGGCGGGGCACCTACTTTTGGCGCCATCAACCTAGCGCAAATGGCCGCAGTGACGGGCATATTGCCGCGTGGACTTGGCGGTACGGGTATCGAGTCGACGGCGGTATTCCCGTCATCAGGTGTGGTTGTCACTGAGGCCGGACGTGCCACTCTGACCGATAAGACGCTTATTGGTCCCATGGTTAGCGCCGGTACGATCAGTGGCGCATCGCTCGTGACCGGTGCCACCGTCATCGACACAAGTGGTCCTATCAGTGGCGGTGCGATCAGAGCTGCAGGCAACGTAACGATTGTTGGTAATGGCGCTGATGCGAATAAACTTGTTTTGCAAGACAAAGACAGCATCAATGCCGTAGAACTCAAAGCCCCCGATACCTTAAGCGGCACCGTGACGTTCACGCTACCGGCGACGGTCGGCGGCTCGGATCAGCTCCTGAAGAGCGATGGTCAAGGGCGCCTTGGTTGGGTATCGGGTGCGACACCGACCGGTGGTGCGAGTGGCGACTTAACGGGTAATTATCCTGCGCCCCAACTCACAACCACTGGTGTAGCACCAGGCAATTATCAGACTGTAACCGTTGACGCTAAAGGTCGTGTCACTGCCGGTGCAGCCCTCACTGTAGCCGACATCCCGAGTCTGCCGGCATCCATCATCGGTAGCGGCACGCTCGATGTATCTCAAGGCGGTACCGGCGCCACAAGGTTTACGAGCAACGGTATCATTCTTGGTAACGAAAGTGGCAATTTGTTCTCGACTGCCCCTGGTAGTGATTATCAAACTGTCGTGGTTCCAGCTGGTGGTGGCGCACCAACTTTTGGTGCACTCAATTTGAGTCAGCCTGCGGCCGTCACTGGCATTCTCCCTACCACTCTTGGTGGTACGGGCACAGCATCGCAAGCCGTATTCCCAACCACCGGCACGATTGTAACGCGTGATGCCCGCGAAACCTTGTCCAATAAAACGCTGGCTGGAGCTTTGGTCAGCACCAGCACCATCGCCGGCAACTCCGTCATTGGCGGTGCGACGGTTATCAACACGACGGGGACGCTTGCGTCGGGAAGTGCGACGATTGACGGTAACGTGACCGTTAAAGGTAACGCCGTAACATCGAACAGCGTGGTATTTAACAACCGCCTCAACACCAACGCCGTCTCTATCAAAGCACCCGACGACCTTGCTACTTCGTTGACTTTGACGCTGCCAAATTCATCCGGCACGCCGGGCCAAATTCTCACCAGCGACGGGACGGGCATCCTTCAGTGGGTGAGTGGCGTCACGCCGACTGGTGTAGCCAGTGGTGACTTGTCTGGTCAGTATCCAAGTCCTGTTCTGGTCAACACCGGCGTGACCGCGGGTGAATATACAAAAGTCACCGTCGATGCCAAAGGTCGAGTGACGACGGCGACTAGCTTGGTGCCCGCTGATATTCCGCGTCTACCAAGTTCGATTATCGCAAGCGGCGTCTTTGACGTGAGCAATGGTGGTACCGGGGCAAGCAGCTTTACCAACAACGGTGTCATCATTGGTAACGGCGGTGCTAACCTCTTGTCGACTGGTGCGGGATCGGCGTATCAGGTTTTGACGGTGCCCAGCGACGGCGGCACGCCTCGCTTTGGTCCGCTTAACCTCGCTCAGTCTGGCGCCGTCAGTGGACTTCTCCCGACATCTGCCGGCGGTACTGGCGTCGCATCAACGGCTGTGTTCCCGCAGTTGGGAACAGTGGCAACTCTCGAGGGTTTTGAAACCTTCACGAATAAAACGCTCACTGCGCCGACCATTGCCGGCGGCACGATCACCGGTGGCTCGCTGATTACCGGTGCAACCAACATTGATACGACCGGTCGGGTCAGGGCATCGGCTATAGACATCGCGGGAGATATCAGTGTCGAGGGTAACGGGACCTTGTCCAACCGTTTAGTCCTAAACGACAAGGGCACTAGCAAAGGTATCGGCCTTAAGGCGCCTGATAGCCTCGCAAATTCCTACGATCTCACATTGCCAGCGGCGCGCGGCGGTGCTGGTCAGTTGCTGACAACCGACGCCGCAGGTGTGCTTAGCTGGGTATCGGGTGCGGCTCCAACCGGTGCCGCTGGTGGTGACCTTGTAGGAGAGTATCCAAACCCAGTGCTCGCACCTACGGGTGTAGCTGCGGGTAGCTACTTCCGCGTTACCGTCGATGCCAAAGGCCGCGTCACAAGTGGTGGCAGTATCAGCGTTGCGGATTTACCGAGTCTGCCGGCCTCCATCATTGGCTCCGGTGTGTTGCCAGTAGGTCGCGGCGGTACTGGAGCTACGACCTTCACCGGTAAAGGCGTCGTCATCGGCAACGATGCTGGCGGCTTACAGTCGACCGGTGTGGGCGCACCCTTCCAGACCCTGATTGTGCCTAGTGACGGTAGTGCGCCGACCTTTGGGCCACTCAATCTCGGGCAGGCGGCTGCGGTTACAGGCGTACTCCCCACTGCGGCTGGTGGTACCGGTGTGGCTTCGACAGCGCAGTTCCCGAGCTCTGGCGTGATCGTCACTGAGGCCGGAACACAGACACTGACCAGCAAAACGCTTGATAATCCTACGATCCTCATGGGCACGCTGGACGGCGCCATGATCACTGGCTCGACCTATATCGACATCAGCGGTACCGCCTCGATGGCGACAACGACGGTCGCAGGCAACGTCATAATCCGCGGCAACAACACCACCGCCAATAAACTCGTACTCAACGACAAAGGTGCAGCGAAGTCTGTCTCGCTGAAGGCACCTGATGTTCTTGCAAACAATGTTGTGTTTACACTTCCGGGCGCTGACGGTGTCGGTGGTCAGCTACTGCAAACAAATGGCACTGGAACCCTGAGCTGGGTGTCGGGGGCTGTGCCTAAAGGACCAGCAGGTGGTGACCTCGTCGGTGAATTCCCGAACCCTGTCCTCACCACCACGGGCGTCACTGCTGGTACCTATCAGAAACTTGCAGTTGATGACAAAGGCCGCGTCTACTACGGCACCACATTAGCCGTGGCTGACATCCCAAGCTTGCCGACCAGCATTCTCAACGCGGGCCAACTCGGAGTCGAGCGAGGCGGTACCGGTGCTGGAAGCTTCACCACTAACGGCGTTATTTTAGGTAACGCCACGGGTAACTTGCTGTCGACCGGGGCAGGAACGGCCTATCAAAGCCTGATTGTACCTGCGGGCGGCGGTGCTCCTGGGTTCGCGGCTGTCGACTTGAGCCAAAGTGCAGCGGTAACAGGCATCTTGCCGCGTGCAAGTGGTGGTACGGGTATTAGTTCTGCGGCGACCTTCCCGACAAGCGGCGTGATTGTGACGCGCACGGCGGTCGAAACGCTTACCGGTAAGACTCTGAGTGCGCCAGTGATTACCTCAGGCACACTGAGCGGTTCCACGCTCATCACTGGGGCAGCGCAAATCAACACAACTGCGAACATCGCGGCGGCTTCTGCAACACTTGCCGGCAACGTCACCATCCAGGGCAACACCGCAACGGCTAATCGGCTGATTCTTAACGATAGGGGAACAGTAAACTCGATATCGTTTAAATCGCCGGACCTATTGGCGTCATCCACAACCTTCACGCTGCCCAGTGGCGACGGTACACCAGGCCAAGTGCTGCAGACTAACGGTGGTTCCATACTGAGTTGGGTAAGCGGCGTGCGCCCACTAGGTAATGCGGGTGGTGATCTTGCCGGCACCTATCCAAACCCCACTCTCACCCTTACTGGTGTCGCAGCCGGTAGTTATGCAAAAGTACGCGTCGATACTAAGGGACGTGTGATTGCAGGTACCACGCTGCTACCGAGTGATATGCCGCCACTGGCCACGACGATGATCAAATCAGGTATCCTCGGTGTGACTAATGGTGGTACCGGTGCAGCCAACTTCGCCGCGAACGGAGTCATCCTAGGTAACAATGACGGCAATCTCCTATCCACAGCTGCGGGCACTGCCTACCAGACTCTGGTCGTGCCAAGCAACGGTGGTTCACCTTATTTTGGTGCTCTCAACCTCGGCCGATCTTCCGCTGTCACCGGAATCCTACCGACCAGTCGCGGTGGTATTGGCGTGACATCGACGGCGACGTTTCCCGCGTCAGGCGTGGTCGTCACGGAAGATGCGGAACAGACCCTCAGTAGTAAAACGCTGGCCGCATCGACTATCTCTGCGTCTACTATTACCGACGCATCCCTGATTGGCGGAGACACGGTGATTGCCACTACGGGGTCGGTAACTGCTGGCGCAGGATCGTTCAACGGTGATCTTTCTGTCGTCGGAGACGGTACCAATTCTAAACGATTAGTGCTTTACGATGCTGGCTCTATCAATGCCTTGGCGCTGAAAGCTCCCGACACTTTGACTGGCTCGGTCACTTGGACCCTGCCAGGCAACGACGGATCGACTGGCCAGGTATTGCAGACCAACGGCTTCGGTGCACTGAGCTGGGTTACCGGCGTCAGGCCTAGTGGAGCAGCGAGTGGTGACCTGACGGGATTCTATCCAGCCCCAACTCTCAGTGCAACCGGCGTGGTGCCAGGATCTTACGCTAAAGTTGTGGTCGATGCTAAAGGCCGGATCACAACTGGCGCCTCTCTGGTTGCAGGCGATATCCCGAGTATCTCGGCCACTAAAATCACCAGCGGTGTGCTACCTGTCGGTGTCGGTGGTACCGGAGCCACCAGCTTTACCACTAACGGCGTCGTCGTTGGTAATGTGTCTGGTAACTTGGGCACGACTGCTGCAGGTCTTGAATATCAAAGCCTGACAGTGCCCACTGGCGGTGGTACGCCAGTATTTGGCGCCATCAATCTCAGCCAAAACAATGCTGTCACCGGTGTGCTACCAACCTCGCGTGGTGGTACCGGACGCGACTCGACAGCAGTGTTCCCGGCGAGTGGCACAGTGGTCACGGCCGAGGGTGCCGCAACATTAGCTAATAAAACTATCACGAGCCCTGTAGTCACCGGTGGCACGATCACCAATGCCGTGATCACGGGCGGTAGTCCCATCAACATCACCGGTTCGATCAGCGGTGGTGCCACCACCGTCAGTGGCGACTTAACCGTTCGCGGTAACGGTGCCACCGGCAATAATCTAACGTTGACTGATCGTGATTCGACTAAAGGTCTTTCGTTTAGAGCGCCAGACACACTAGCTAATTCCTACTCTTATGTGCTCCCTGGTACCGACGGTAGTAACGGTCAAGTGCTTGCCACTAACGGCACCGGGATCTTGTCGTGGGTGTCGAGTGCGCGGCCTTCTGGACTCGCCGGTGGTGATTTAGCTGGTAGCTATCCCAATCCCATACTCTCTCTGACGGGCGTAACGGCTGGCACCTACGGCAAGCTGGCGGTCGATGACCGCGGTCGTGTCTACGCAGGTATGAGCCTCACTGCTAGCGATATTCCGACACTACCAGCCTCGGTCATTGGTAACGGAACACTACCGGTAACGGTAGGTGGTACTGGTGCTACCAGCTTTACTAACAATGGTGTCATTATCGGTAATAGTGGCGGCAATTTACTGTCGACGGCGGCTGGTGGCGATTACCAAGTGCTGACGGTGCCGAGTGGTGGTGGCGCGCCACGTTTTGGTGCTCTCAATCTCTCGCAGTCGTCGGCTGTTACAGGTGTCCTCGGGACAGGTGTCGGTGGTACCGGTGTGGTCTCAACGGCACAGTTCCCGACGAGTGGCGTCGTCGTGACTGAAGACGGTGTCGCTACGCTGACGCGTAAAACGCTGAGTGCATCGGTCGTGACTGCAAGTACCATCACGGGCGCATCGCGAATCACGGATGCAACCGTCATTGATACGACTGGTAGTGTGTCTGCCGGTGCCGGTACCTTTGCCGGTCCGCTGACCGTTCGCGGTGATGGCGTTGCGGCCAACCAGTTGGTCTTCAACGATAGCGGGTCGAGTAAATACATCGCCTTTAAAGCACCGAACGCCATAGGTACGTCGGTGACATTTACGCTACCGAACGGTGACGGTGCGTCGGGTGCTGTGCTCAGCACGAGCGGTGCTGGTATACTGAGTTGGGTGAATGGCGTGACACCCGTCGGTGCGGCAACGGGAGACTTGAGTGGCAACTATCCAGCTCCGACTCTCACGGAGACCGGTATTACCGCTGGTACTTATGCGCGAGTCGCCATTGATGCCAAAGGCCGCGCCTATGCTGGGATGTCGCTAAGCGCTGCGGACATCCCGTCGCTTCCAGGCAGTGCGATCGGCAGCGGGACCGTAGCAGTGAGCGTCGGTGGTACCGGTGCAACCAGCTTTGCTGCTAAAGGCGTCATCTTAGGCAACGACGGTGGTGCTCTTTACTCGACGGCTGCCGGCGGCGCCTACCAAACACTGGTAGTGCCAGGTAACGGTGCGGCGCCTCAGTTTGGCGCACTAGATCTGTCGCAGTCGGCTGCTGTGACTGGCGTCTTACCAACTGGACGCGGTGGTACCGGGGTTGACTCGACCGCAACGTTCCCGACCAGCGGTGTGGTGATTACGGACGTTGGTGTGCAGAGCATGAGTGCCAAAACTATTGCGGGCTCAGTCTTCACAGGTGGCACAGTCACAGGGGCATCGCTCATCGGTGGCGCGACGGTGATCGACATTGACGGCACGATCTCTGGCGGCGCGACCACCGTGCGCGGCGATCTCACGATTCAAGGCGATGATACCAATGCAAACAAAGTTGTGTTTAAAGACAAAAGCAACGGTGGGTGGTTAGCTATCAAAGCACCGGACACTATGAACGCCACAGGAACGCTCACACTGCCAAGCACGGCTGGTGCCGCTGGCCAAGTGTTGAGTAACTCAGGTGGCGGCGTCCTTGACTGGGTATCGTCCGTAGCCCCAAGCGGTCCTGCCACCGGCGATCTCAGTGGCAACTATCCAAACCCATCCCTAGCCACGACGGGTGTCGCGGCCGGTACTTACGCTAAACTAGCTGTGGACGCTAAGGGTCGCGCTTACCTGGGAACCACCCTCACGATGAGTGACATCCCGCCACTCCCAGCGACAGCGATCGCCAGCGGTACGATTCCTGTAACGGTCGGTGGTACGGGTGCTGCGAGCTTTACGACCAACGGTGTTATCCTCGGTAACAACACCGGAAGTTTAGTTGCAACAGGTGCAGGTAGCGCCAATCAAGTGCTGACTGTGCCCAGCGTCGGTGGCGCACCGACCTTTGGTCCCCTGAATCTCTCGGCTGGTGCGGCGGTGACCGGAGTGCTACCGACGACAGTCGGTGGTACTGGCGTGAATTCCACGGCAACATTCCCTGCAACCGGTGTGGTCGTGACGGAAGCTGGTGCGGGTACTCTCTCCAATAAGACGCTATCAGCTCCGGTAATCAATTCCGGCACCATCGCTGCGAACTCCGTGATAAGTGGCGCCACCGTGATTGACACCACGGGTACCATAAGCGGCGGCCCAACCACGATATCGGGTGATCTCACCGTACGTGGCGGTGTGACTGCCGCGAATAAACTCGTCCTTAACGATCGCGGTTCCAGTAACTACGTAGCGATTAAAGCGCCGGATGATGTCACTGGCACTGTGACCCTAACCTTGCCAGGCACAGTGGGTGGCGCGGGACAAGTACTCAGCAACACAGGTGGCGGCGTCCTGAGTTGGGTGTCGGGTGTGGCGCCTATCGGAGAAGCCAGTGGCGACCTCACCGGTTCCTATCCAAATCCGGTACTGACGACCACTGGTGTGGGTGCCGGTGTTTACACTAAAGTGACCGTCGATACCAAAGGGCGTGTAACGGCAGCAACGTCCCTTGCTTCGTCTGATATCCCCAACATCTCAGCCAACATCATCAACGGCGGCGTACTTGGCGTGGGCTACGGCGGTACGGGGTCGACGAGCTTTGCCAATAATGGTGTCATCATAGGTAACGCTGGTGGCAACCTCCTCTCGACGGCTGCGGGATCGGAATATCAGACCTTGGTGGTTCCAGCCGGCGGCGGTACGCCGACTTTTGGTGCGATCAACCTTTCGCAAGGCGCAGCAGTGACCGGCGTCTTGCCCGTCGGTCTTGGTGGCACTGGCGTTGCTTCGTCAGCGGTTTATCCTGCCACTGGTACAGTGGCTACTCGTGAAGCTACGGAAACCCTTGCCAATAAAACGCTGACTGGCTCCACGCTGACGACGGGACTGATCAACGGAAGCTCGACGATTGGCGGTGCAACTGTCATCGACACAACGGGCACGATCAATGCCGGTGCCACGGCCATCAGCGGTGATGTCACCATTCGTGGCAATAGTAGCGTGGCCCGTAGTTTAGTCCTGAACGACAGTGGCAACGCCAATAGTGTTGCCATCAAAGCACCAAACACCCTGAGTGGATCGCTGACCTTGACGCTGCCAGGAAGCACCGGCGGTAGCGGTCAGCTTCTCGCAACGACCGGCGGCGGCAATCTGGTTTGGGTCTCCGGTGCAGAGCCAACTGGTGCCGCCGGCGGTGATTTGACGGGATCCTATCCACAACCAGAACTGACAGCTACCGGTGTAGCGGCCGGTACCTACGCTAAAGTAGGTGTCGATCTCAAAGGCCGTATCACAGTGGGTACCACGCTGCTCGTTGCCGACATTCCCGTGTTACCAGGATCCAAAATTGGTAGCGGTACCGTCGGCGTCGGTGTCGGTGGTACCGGGGCGACGGCGTTCACGGCACGTGGTGTGATCTTGGGCAACAATGCGGATAGCCTTTACGCCACTGCGGCCGGCACGGCGTACCAAACACTGGTGGTGCCGTCCGATGGTGGCTCGCCGACATTTGGAGCACTAAACCTCGGTGAGACCGCTGCTGTGACCGGCATCTTGCCTACAAGTCGCGGTGGTATCGGCATCTCGTCGGTCGCTACGTTCCCAAGTAGCGGTGTGGTGATCACCGACGTCGGCACGCAAACGCTCAGCAATAAGACGCTCCAAGGACCTGCCATCACCTCCGGCACGATGAGTGGCAACTCACTCATCGCTGGCGCGACGACGATCAACACGACCGGCAACATGACCGCCGGCGCGGCAACGCTCGCCGGCGATGTTACTATCGTCGGCACAGGATCAGCGGCGCGCCGTTTAGTACTGACAGACGGTGGATCTGCCAACTACGTCGCCATTAAGGCTCCTGATTCCGTCGCATCACCGGTAACCATCACAATGCCAGGTGTCGCGGGTAGTTCCGGTCAGCTCCTGTCAACGACGGGCTCGGGAGTTCTCACCTGGGTCAGCGGAGCAGCGCCAACGGGCACTGCTAGCGGCGATTTGACTGGCACGTATCCAAACCCAACACTGACGACTACGGGTGTTGCCGCTGGTACGTATCAAAAAGTTATGGTCGATACCAAGGGCCGCGTCACAGATGGGACCACTTTGGTGGCGGCTGATATTCCTAATCTAACAGCGAGCAAAATCACTTCGGGTGTCTTCGGCGTGCCATTCGGCGGTACGGGCCAATCAACCTTTACAACCAACGGCGTCATCTTGGGTAACGCAGCAAGTGGTCTTCAGGCTACCTCCCCTGGCCAAGCTTACCAAACTCTGGTCGTGCCGAGTAACGGCGGGGCACCGGCCTTTGGCGCTGTCGACCTGGCGCAAGATGCTGCCGTCACGAATATTCTGCCGAAAACCAAAGGTGGTACCGGTATTACCAGCACGGCGATCTTCCCGAGTGACGGTGTCATCGTCACCAGAGCGGCTGTCGAAACTCTGACGGGTAAGACGTTAACTAGCCCTGTCATCAGCGCCGCCACGATTGATGGCGCATCGCTGATCGTGGGATCCACAGTGATCAATACAACGGGCACGATCAGTTCAGGCGCCACTACCGTAGCGGGTACGATTACAGTCCAAGGGACGGGAAGTGCAGGAAACAAAATCATATTGAACGACAAGGGCACGACTAACTACGTGTCGTTGCGGGCGCCTAATACGGTTGTTGGTGCGGTAGATTTAGTACTACCGACGACCGATGGCAACGCCGGCGAGCTACTGAGCACCGACGGCAGCGGCGTCCTATCATGGGTGGCTGGTGCCTCGCCAACCGGAGCTGCTGGTGGCGATCTTGATGGTCTCTATCCTAATCCAAGTCTACGCGTCACCGGTGTCGCTGCCGGAACCTATCAAAAAGTGACAGTCGATACTAAAGGCCGCGTCCTAAACGGTGGCACTTTAGTGGCCAGTGATATCCCGCCACTCAGCACCGCTGCGATCACGACGGGCGTGTTCGGCGTACCGTTTGGTGGTACCGGTGCTAGCAGCTTTACATCGAACGGTGTCATCATCGGCAATGCCACTGGTAATCTCTACTCGACCGGAGCTGGTAGCGCTTATCAGTCGCTCGTCGTGCCGAGCAACGGTGGTACACCAGGATTTGGTGCGATAGATCTCTCGCAAGCTGCTGCCGTCACGAACCTCCTGCCTAAATCTAACGGTGGTACCGGTATCGTCTCCGTGGCAACCTTCCCTGCCAGCGGTGTGATCGTAACGGAAGCTGCTTCAGAGACGCTGACCAACAAAACCATCAGCGGTGGCGTGGTGACCGCAAGCACGATTACCGGCTCTTCAGTGATCGAAGGCGGTACATCAATTAATACGACAGGGACGATACAAGCAGGTGCGACGCGCGTCGTTGGTAACCTCACCGTCCAAGGCGACGGCACTTACGCTAATCAACTCGTGCTCAATGATAAGGGCAGCGTAAACTATGTGGGCGTCAAAGCTCCCGATACGGTTGCGACATCTTACACGTTCACGCTACCGACCGGTCCAGGCACGAGTGGCCAACTACTGAGTGCCGCTGGATCAGGAGCTTTGACCTGGGTTACTGGTGCGAGTCCAGTCGGTGCAGCCAGTGGTGACCTCACCGGTAATTATCCAAACCCGACGCTGACGACGACTGGGGTCGTTGCTGGCACCTATACGAAAATCCGCGTTGATAACAAGGGCCGCGCTTTCTTTGGTACCACTCTGGTACCAGGTGATATCCCGACACTGCCTGCGTCGATCATCGGATCGGGTGTCTTCGGCATCACAAATGGTGGTACCGGCGCTACCAACTTTACTAGTAACGGTGTCATCCTCGGTAACGGGGCGGGCAATTTACTTTCGACTGCAGCCGGTGCGCCTTACCAAAGCTTGGTAGTCGGTAGCGGCGGTGGCCTGCCCTCGTTTGGTGCGGTTAACTTATCGCAGGCCGCAGCAGTGACGGGACTCTTGCCTCGCTCGCTCGGCGGTACGGGCACGCCATCGGCGGCGATCTTCCCGACTTCGGGTGTGATCACGACGGATGTCGGTCCGCAAACTTTAACCAACAAAACGCTGACGGCGCCGATCATCACGAGCGGCACGATTGAGGGCACGTCGGTCATCGGTGGATCGACCGTCATCAGTACACAAGGCACGGCATCGATGGCAACGACAACTGTCAATGGTGATTTGACAGTCGTCGGTAACACGAGCACGGCAAATCGCCTGGTTCTTAACGATAAGGGCTCGACCTACGCCGTGACGCTCAAGGCGCCAAATACGCTAACCGGGTCGGTGAATTTGACCTTGCCTAATTCCTCTGGCACCGCTGGTCAGCTCCTGACGACCACTGGCGCGGGCGTGCTTAGTTGGGTGACAGGTGCTGCACCTATCGGCGCTGCTGGCGGCGACTTAACAGGCAATTATCCAAGCCCAACCCTCACCACGACCGGAATCGCTCTCGGCACTTACGTCAAAGTGAGCGTCGATACCAAAGGTCGCGTCACTGGTGCCATGTCACTCGCTGTCGCCGACATTCCGGAGTTATCAACTGCGATCCTTACTTCAGGCACCCTGAGCGTCAGTCGCGGTGGTACTGGCACCGATACGTTTACGGTAAACGGCGTTGTGATTGGTAACGGTAGCAGCGGGCTGGCAACCACAGCAGTTGGTACCTCGTATCAGAGCTTGGTCGTTCCGGCCGGTGGTGGTCAGCCAGGCTTTGGTGCGATCGATCTATCGCAAGCGGCCGCAATCACCAACATCCTACCAAAAACTGCCGGTGGTACGGGTATAAGCTCGACGGCGCAGTTCCCAAGCTCTGGCGTCATCGTCACCGAGGCGGGTGTCGCGACGTTGACGGGGAAAACACTGACGACGCCCGCCATCAACGGCGGTACGTTGAATGGCGTTGAGATTGTCGGTGCGTCCAACATCAGAACCGGCGGCGCGATCACTGCCGCTGCCGCCACGGTGCAAGGCACGGTCACTGTCCAAGGCAATGGTACCGTGCCGAGTCGCCTCGTCCTGAACGATCGGGGTAGTTTAAATTCTGTTGCTCTTACCGCTCCGAGTGACGTCACGGGTCAAGTGCTCTTTACGCTTCCGGGTTCAGCCGGAACCAGCGGGCAACTGCTCACTACTGACGGTAACGGAGTTTTGAGCTGGGTCACTGGTGGCGGTGCAACCGGTCCTGCTAGTGGCGATCTGGCAGGCACGTTCCCGAGCCCGACTCTGACCACCACGGGCGTCGCCGTTGGCACGTACGCTAAAGTGATGGTCGATGTCAAAGGCCGCGTTTACGGTGCGACGACACTTGTGCCAACCGACGTCCCGTATCTCGATGCAGCGAAAATCAACACGGGATCGTTCCCCGTCACGCGCGGCGGTACGGGAGTTACTAGCTTTACGGCTAACGGTGTCGTCGTTGGTAACGGCGCGGGCAGCCTGATGACCACGGCTGCCGGTGCTCCCTACCAAAGCCTTATCGCGCCAAGTGACGGCACGGCACCTAGATTCGGTGCGATCGACCTCGCTCAAGCCAATGCTGTGACGAATATCTTGCCTAAAGCTAAAGGCGGTACCGGTATCGATTCGACAGCTACGTTCCCAACGTCTGGCGTGGTCGTCGTGCGTGACGCGAGCGAGACCTTGACCAACAAAACCTTAACGACGCCAACCATCAACGGTGGCACGCTCAGTGATGTGCGTATCGACGGTAACGTCACCTTTGCAACGAGCCAAACCATCACGACCGGTGGCGCAAACGTCAACGGTGCTGTGACGATCCTCGGTGATGGCACCAATGCCAATAGTTTAGTGTTTAATAACCGCAGTAACACTCAAGCGATTACGCTTAAGGCCCCAGACCTCCTCGGCACGTCGATGACGATCACACTGCCGTCAGCTGCGGGCACTGCGGGGCAAATCCTCACCACCAATGGTGGTGGCACACTCACTTGGATATCTGGCATCGAGCCTACCGGCAATGCCAGCGGCGACCTAACGGGCAACTATCCAAACCCAATCCTCACGACCACGGGCGTCACCGCTGGCACTTACGCTAAGGTGCGCGTCGATGCCAAGGGTCGAGTCTCCATGGGTACGACCTTGAGCGTCAGTGATATCCCGTCACTGCCAGCATCCATGATCGACTCGGGTACGTTAGCAGTGGCGCGTGGTGGTACGGGGGCATCGACCTTTACTAGTAACGGCGTCATGCTTGGTAACGGTAGCGGCACCTTGCAAGTGACTACGGCCGGTGGTGCCTATCAAGTGTTGACCGTACCGAGTGGTGGTGGCGCCCCAGTGTTTGGCGCTCTCAATCTGGCGCAGAGCGAAGCCATCACCGGCATACTCGGTAAGTCTAACGGTGGTACTGGCATCACGACGACGGCAACGTTCCCAGCGAGCGGCGTGATCGTGACGCAAACGGCCACAGAAACACTCAGCAATAAGACCCTGAGTCGCACCGTCGTCGCTTCGGGCACCATCAACGGCACGTCGCTCATCACGGGCGATACGACGATTGCAAGCACGGGCACGCTCAGCATCGGCACGGCCACGATCGCTGGTGGCGTCACCATTCAAGGTAACGCTACCACAGCTAATACGCTGACCTTCAACGACAAAGGCACCACCAACTTTGTCAAAGTAAAAGCTCCCGATACCGTCGGCAGCTCTTATACCATCACGCTGCCAGAGGCTGACGGAACGGCTGGACAACTCCTAAGTACCAACGGTGCAGGCTCTCTTGGTTGGGCCAGCGGTGCAGCGCCCATCGGTCCTGCCGATGGTGATCTCACCGGCAACTATCCAAATCCAGTGCTGAAAAATAGCGGTGTCAATGCGGGTACCTACGCTAAAGTGGTGGTCGATGCCAAAGGTCGCGTTACGGCTTCAACGACACTAGATGCCGCCGATATCCCCAGCCTAACGACGACATCGATCAACAGCGGTGTGTTTGGTGTTGACCGTGGTGGTACCGGTGTCAATAACTTAACGAACAATGGTGTCGTGATTGGTGGTGGTTACGGCAGTCTCAGTGCGACGACGGCAGGTACTTCTAACCAAGTGTTACGCGTTCCGGCTGGTGGTGGTACGCCGTCATTCGGTGCTATCAACATCAGCAACGCTGACGCTGTCACTGGTATCCTCCCCGCAAGTGCAGGTGGTACGGGCACCAGCTCCACGGCTACGTATCCGACCTCCGGTGTGATCGTTACTGAGGCTGGTGTCAGCAATCTGACTAACAAAACGCTATCGGCTCCGGTGATAACGTCTGGCTCTATCGTCGGTGCGTCGCTGATCGGTGGCGCCACGGTAATCGCGACGTCTGGAGCGGCTACAGTAGGTAGCGTGACAGCGAATGGTGATGTGACGGTGCGCGGCAGTGGCGCTGCTGCCAATAAACTGGTGCTCAATAATCAAGATAACTCGGCCGCCGTGTCGATCAAGGTACCCGATGGCTTGGCGTCGTCGATGACTCTGACACTGCCAAGCGGCACGGGAACGAACGGCCAGATCCTTTCGACCAACGGTACTGGTGGACTCACCTGGGTCAGTGGTGCAGCACCGACGGGACCGGCAACGGGTGATCTCGATGGCGTTTATCCTAGCCCAACACTCGCATCTAGTGGGGTCGTCGCTGGCACTTACGCCAAACTGGTAGTCGATGCCAAAGGCCGCGCCATTTACGGGACGAATCTCGTCGCTGCGGACATTCCCAATATCGCTGCAAGTAAGATCACCTCGGGTGAGCTTGGTGTTGCCAACGGTGGTACCGGTGTCGCCACGTTTACACCCAATAGCCTCCTGGTCGGTAACGGCAGCTCAGCTCTCCAATCGACTGGTCCCGGAACCAACGGCCAGGTGCTGCGCGTCACGGCTGACGGTGCGATGCCGACCTTTGGCGCCGTCGATCTCTCTAATGCTTCAGCTGTAAGCGGTATCTTGCCTGCGAGCTTAGGTGGTACGGGAACTAGCTCCAATGCCGTTTACCCCACCACCGGCGTGATCGTCACGCAAGCTGCGACCGAGACCCTCAGTAATAAGACTCTCAATGCGACCATATTGGCCTCTGGTACCGTGAGCGGCAACTCGCTCATCACCGGGGCGACCGTGATCGATACGACGGGCACGATCCGCTCAGGTGCGCAGACGGTTGTCGGTGATCTTGGTATCCGGGGGAGCGGCAGCGCTGCAAACAGAATCATGTTTAATGACAAGGGCAGCCTCAACTTCATTGGCTTCAAAGCGCCCGACACCGTTGCGAGTTCTGTCACGTTCACACTCCCAGGCGGTGACGGCAGTAACGGACAGCTACTGACAACCAACGGCACAGGGTCGCTCTCGTGGACCTCGCCCGCCAGCGCCATGGGTGCAGCTGGCGGCGATCTCTCTGGTAATTATCCAAATCCAGTACTTGCACCTACTGGCATCAGTGCCGGTGATTACGCCAAAGTCACGGTCGATACCAAAGGGCGCGTCACCGCAGGGACCTCCTTGGTAGCGGCTGATATTCCTGGCATTCCGGCCAGCAAAATCGACTCGGGCACGTTAGGTGTCACCAACGGTGGTACGGGTGCTAGCACCTTCAATAACAATGGTGTGGTGCTCGGTAGCGGTTCGGGTGCCTTGATGGCGACCAACCCAGGTACAGCTAACCAAGTATTGGTAGTGCCTCCAGGTGGTGGTACGCCGCGGTTTAGTGCGGTCAATCTGGCAAACGCGGCGGCAGTGAGCGGCGTCCTTGGCGTGAGTAACGGTGGTACCGGGGTGGTCTCGACGGCAACATTCCCAACAGAGGGCGTCGTCGTAACTGAGGCGGGCGTCGCCAACCTCACTAATAAGACGATCACTGGTGGCGTCTTCAACGGTGGCACGGTCCAGGGCAATTCACTAATCGGTGGTGCTACGACGATTGCGACCACTGGTGCGATCAGCACGAGTTCTTCCATCACATCAGGTGGTAACGTGACGCTGCAGGGCACCGGTGGCGTAACGAGTCGTGTGGTCCTTAATAGCGCTGACAATAGCCAGAGTGTAGCCCTGAAGGCTCCAGATAGCCTTGCTGGTTCCGTGGTCCTGACACTCCCGGCGGCACTTGGCACCAACGGTCAATTGCTGCGCACGGATAGCCTCGGTAATTTGAGCTGGGTCAGCGGCGCATCGCCTACGGGTCAAGCTGGTGGCGATTTGACGGGCATTTATCCAAATCCAGAACTCGCAGCGACCGGAATTGCTGCCGGCACCTATGCTAAAGTTGCGGTCGATACCAAAGGTCGCGTCATTGGCATGACGACCCTCGAACAAGCCGATTTACCGCCACTTTCGACCACCATGATCACAGCGGGCACCCTCGGCGTGACCAACGGCGGCACCGGAGCTTCCAACCTGACTGCAGGCGGCGTCCTGGTCGGTGGTGGCACCTCTGCGGTGACGGCTACGGCAGCTGGTGCTCAGGACCAAGTCCTGGTGGTCGGCGCGAGTGGTCCGACCTTCGGCCAGGTGAATCTCGGATCGGCCGGTGCGGTCTCCGGAGTTCTCGCCACGGCTAACGGTGGTATCGGCGTCGCCTCGTCGGCCGTGTTCCCGACGATTGGCACGGTAGTGACCCGCGACGCAGTCGAGACACTGGCAAACAAAACATTAACTACTGCGACCTTGAGCGCTGGTACGATCAGCGGTGCCTCGCTCATCACGGGATCGACCGTCATTAATACGACGGGATCTGTGACCTCGGGCGCACAAACAGTCAACGGTAATCTGACGGTCACCGGTGACGGTACCAATGCGCGCAGCATCGTGCTCCAGGATAAAGCCAACAGTAACTTCATCGCCTTGAAAGTCCCCGACACCCTTAACGCCTCGGGTACTTTAACGCTCCCAAGCGGCAGCGGCGCCTCAGGTCAACTCCTTGGTACCGACGGCGCCGGCAATCTCGCTTGGGTGTCGGGAGCTGCGGCTGCGGGTAATGCGAGCGGTGATTTGACCGGCACATACCCGAACCCACAACTAACAACCACTGGTGTTACGCCCGGTAGCTACAGCAAAGTTACCGTCGATGCTAAAGGTCGGGTCACTGCGGCCACAACACTGGTCGAAGCTGATGTCCCCCCAGTTGATGCATCTAAAATCGCGAGCGGCACGCTGCCCGTCGTGCGCGGCGGTACTGGCTTCACGTCGTTCACGGCCAACAGTGTCGTCGTCGGTACAAGCGGCGGGACGCTGGGCATGGCAGGACCTGGTGGCTCCAACCAAGTCCTGGTGGTTCCGGATGGTGGTGGTGCTCCCACCTTTGGTGCAGTCAATCTAACCAATGCAGCTGCAGTAACGGGCATCTTGCCGACCTCGCGCGGTGGTATCGGTGTTGCCTCGGTAGCAACATTCCCGACCACCGGTGTGGTTGTGACCGAAGATGCACCGCAAACACTTGCCGGCAAGACGCTCGATACACCAGTGATAGACGATGCCACCATCGGTGGTAACTCGCTCCTGATGGGTGCCAGCACCATCGACATCTCGGGCTCGATCAAGACGACCTCTACGATTACGACTAGTAACGCGATGGTCATCCAAGGTAGCGGTGTGGCTTCAAACAAACTTCAGTTTAACGATAAAGGCACGAGCAACTTCGTCAGCCTCCGTGCTCCAGATACCCTAGGTAGCAATGTCGACCTGGTACTCCCAGCGAGCGCAGGGACGTCCGGTCAAGTCCTTACCGTAAACGCCTCGGGATCTTTGGGTTGGGCATCGTCCGTGCCTCCATCCGGTGCGGCAAGTGGCGACCTTACTGGCAACTACCCAAGCCCAACACTCGTGGGCACTGGCGTCTTGGTGGGTGAGTACACGAAAGTGAGCGTCGATGCTAAAGGTCGCGTCACCTTAGGCAGTAACCTGACGGCTGCTGATATTCCAAACTTAGCTGCCAGTGTGATCACTTCGGGCACGTTGCCCGTCAGTGTTGGTGGCACAGGCGTGACTACACTCACCACTAATGGCGTCATGCTCGGTAACGGCACTGGTACGGTCAAGACGACGGCAGTCGGCACAGCCTACCAAGTCCTCTCGGTGCCTGCTGACGGCAGCGCCCCAATCTTTGGCGCCCTCAACTTGGCTAGCCCAGCGGCGGTTGTCGGCATCCTGCCTGGCACCATGGGTGGTACCGGCACGAGTTCAACGGCTGTTTATCCTACGGCCGGCACCATCGTTACTGAAAGTGGTGCAGCGACCCTGACCAACAAACAACTGACCTCACCGCTGATCACCACTGCGACCATCAACGGCGCGTCAGTGATTGGTGGCACCACGACGATCGACACCACTGGCACGGTGCGCTCTGGTGCTCAGTACGTCAGTGGCAACCTCACCGTCATCGGTGACGGCACTGCGGCACGTAGCTTGGTGCTTAACGACAGTGGCAGCACCAACGCTGTGAACGTGAAGTCTCCGAACACGCTCGGCGCCTCCTACACCCTCACACTACCAGCCTCGAGTGGCAGCTCGGGTCAACTCCTGCAGACCGACGGCTCGGGCAATTTGAGTTGGGTCGCAGGTGGTATTCCGTCTGGCAGCGCAGGTGGTGACCTCACTGGTAGCTATCCAAGCCCAACACTTGCCAACATCCTGGCAAGTGGCGGTGCCTTTACCAAAGTGACGGTGGACACCAAAGGCCGCGTCACTGCCGGGACGACGCTCACGGCTGGCGATATCCCACCGCTTGCTGGCTCGGTGATTCAATCAGGTGTTGTTGACGTCACGGTTGGTGGTACGGGTGCAACCACCTTCACAGACAAAGGCGTGCTCATCGGTGCAGGCACAGGTGCGGTTACGGCGACGGCTGCCGGAAGTGTCGATCAGCTGTTGACCGTAGGACCAACCGGACCGGTGTTTGGTGCAGTAAAACTCGGGTCTGCCGGCGCGGTCACTGGCATCCTGGCGAGCAGCAACGGTGGTACCGGGATCTCGTCGTCAGCCGTGTATCCTGCGTCCGGTACCATTGTGACTCTCGATGCCACCGAGACTCTAAACAACAAAACATTACAAGGCGCCCTGGTCAACGCCAGTACCATCGACGGTGCGAGTTTGATCACTGGTCCTACTGTAATCGCAACCTCGGGTGCGATCGATACGACCGCGACACTGGCGACCACCGGTGACGTCACCATCCGCGGCACAGGTAGCGCGCGCAATAACCTCGTCCTGAACAGTGCCAACAACAATAACTTTGTAGCTCTCCGTGCGGCCGATAACCCGACACAGTCGATCACTTTAACGCTACCCGGGTCTTACGGTAGCGCTGGTCAAGTGCTAGCGACCAACGGTACTGGCACTTTGACCTGGACATCGGGTGCGACGCCAGGCGGTGCCGCTGGTGGTGACCTCACTGGTAATTATCCAAACCCAGTCCTAGCGGCCACCTCTGTGGTTGCTGGCACCTACACCAAACTCGCCGTCGACGAGAAGGGTAGGGCCATCTTCGGGACTTCGCTTGCGGTGAGCGACATCCCAACTCTGCCGACAACGTCGATCACCGGTGTCTTTGGTATGGACAACGGTGGGCTCGGTGTGTCGAGTGTGCCTAGTAACGCAGTGCTCATCGGCAACGGTGCCGGTACGATCAACTCAGCTGCAGGTAGCCCTGGCCAGGTGCTCGTCGTCCCGACGCTAGGTGGGTCGCCTACCTTCGGTGCTGTCAATTTGTCGAGTGCTGCGGCTGTGACGGGAACGTTACCGACATCGCTAGGTGGTACGGGTGTGGCATCGACCGCTACCTACCCAACCAGCGGCACCGTGGTCACACGGGAAGCGACTGAGACACTAAACACCAAGACTTTAACGGCCTCTGTCTTGAGCTCTGGCACGGTATCAGGTGCGTCCCTCATCACAGGTTCGACGGTGATTAATACTACCGGCGCGATCCGCAGCTCCGCCAGCGTGACGGCTCAGGGTAACTTGATAGTCGAAGGATCGGGCACTGCTGCTAATAAACTGATGTTGAATGACAAAGGTGCGACCAACTACGTAGCGCTGCGCGCGCCGGACACGCTAGCAGGCTCGCTTGACTTGGTACTGCCAGCTGACGCCGGAGCCAGTGGTCAAGTGCTCACCGTTAATGGTGCAGGCTCCCTTGGCTGGTCGGCGGGTACGATGCCAGTCGGTGCTGCCGGAGGCGATCTGGCAGGTAGCTATCCAAACCCCGAACTAGCTCCGTCGGGTGTCCCGTTCGGCGAGTACACCAAGGTTACTGTCGACATCAAAGGTCGTGTCACGAGTGCGACCTCGCTCGTCGTAGCTGATGTGCCTGCGCTACCTGCGAGCAAAATTACCACTGGCGAACTCAGTGTCGCCAACGGTGGTACCGGTGGTTCTAGCTTTAGCGCAGGTGCCGTCATTCTCGGTGGTGGCGGCAGCGCTGCACTCACCCAGACGGCACCGGGTACGCTAAACCAAGTGCTGCGCGTCGGAAGCTCCGGTCCTGAATTTGGGCAAATTGACCTCGGCGCGAGCGCTTCGGTGACAGGAACTCTGGCAACCCAACGTGGCGGTACTGGAGTGAGTGGCACGGCCACCTTCCCAACGACTGGCACGGTGGTGACTCGTGAGGCGGCGGAGACTTTAACCACCAAAACGATCACCGCCTCGGTGATCAGTGGCAGCACGGTGGAAGGCGCTTCACTTATCGGTGGCAGCACCGTCATCAGCACCGCTGGTTCGATCACGACTACCTCCACGATGACGGCCACGGGCGATGTCACCATCAACGGCAACGGTGCCAGCACCAACAAGTTAGTCCTCAAAGGTGCCGATAACCTCAACTATGTGGGCATCAAGGCACCCGATGCACCGAGCCAATCGATGGTGCTGACGCTGCCTGCAAGTGTGGGCACATCAGGTCAGTTCCTGATCACTAATGGTTCTGGCACGCTGGCTTGGACGAGCGGCATCACACCTACCGGCGTCGCTGGCGGCGACCTTGCTGGCAACTATCCTAACCCAAGCCTGGCTACGGTCCTCGGCGCTGGCGGTATCTTCACCAAAGTTACGGTCGATACCAAAGGACGTGTCGTTGCGGCCACCACACTTGTGGGCTCCGATATCCCGCAAATCTCAGCCGATATCGTAACCTCTGGAACCTTGGCTGTGGCTCAAGGTGGTACGGGTGTTGCGAGCCTCACTAACGACGGTGTCGTCATCGGCTCTGGCGCGAGTGGTCTGAGAGCTACTGCGGTTGGATCTGCCAACCAAGTGCTGACGATACCTGCGGCTGGCGGCACTCCATCGTTTAGTGCTCTTAATCTCGGTGCTAGCGGTGCGGTGACTGGTATCCTGCCGTCATCCCTGGGTGGTACCGGTACAGCATCCAATGCTGTCTACCCGGTCACCGGTACCATCGTGACTGAAGCCGGTACGGCGACACTGACGAACAAAACTCTGTCTCAGGTGCTTGTCACCGCCAGTACGGTGAGCGGTGCCTCACTCATTGGCGGTAACTCGGTCATCGACACCACCGGCTCGATCAACACTCAATCTACCGTGACCACGGGCGGTGACGTCACCATCCGTGGCTCTGGGGTATCTGCCAACAAATTAGTCTTTAACACCGACGCCAACTCAGGATCGGTCTCGCTGCGTGCTCCGAGTCTGACATCACCGTCCGATATCACCTTTACCCTGCCGACTATGTACGGTGGCAACGGTCAGCTCCTGACCACGGATAGCGTCGGTAACCTGAGCTGGGTCACTGGGGCGACGCCAACCGGTGCTGCGGGTGGTGGTGATCTCACTGGTAATTATCCTAACCCCACGCTCACGACTACGGGTGTAAACAACGGAACGTTTACCAAAGTAGCGGTCGATACTAAAGGCCGCGTTTACATGGCTAGCACGCTGGTACCGGGCGATATCCCACCTCTATCTGCATCGGCCATCACCAGCGGTGCTCTCGACGTCAGCGTCGGTGGTACAGGTGTCAGCAACCTAGCTGCCGGTGGCGTTGTCATCGGTGGCGGCACTGGCCCGGTAACCACGGCTACGGGTAACAATGGTCAAGTACTCACAGTGAGTGGTGGCGCACCCGTATTCAGCGCGCTAAGCCTAGGCACCAGTGGTGCGGTGACTGGTCAGCTACCGACGGCCTTTGGTGGTACTGGTGTCAATTCGACTGCAACGTTCCCCACCAGCGGGGTAGTAGTCACGCGCGACGCTGCCGAGGCACTCAGCAACAAAACGATCACGGCCAGTGTCATGAACTCCGGCACGATTGGTGGGTCCACCATCGTAGCAACTACGGGCACCATCGCGAGTGGATCCATCAATGCCAACGGCAATATCACGACCACTGGCACCGTCAATTCTGGTAACGACATCGTTGTCAACAACAACAGCAAAATCACCTTAACCGACGGCAACATCAATACGCTGTCGCTCAAGGCGCCGGCATTACTTGGCACCTCAGTTACCTATGTCTTACCTGTCAACGATGGTACCTCTAACCAAGTGCTGACCACCAACGGGTCCGGCTCGCTGGCTTGGATGCCGTCGCAACTCACTGGCGCTGCCAGCGGTGATCTCACAGGCAACTACCCAGGTCCAACGCTAACTGCTACGGGAGTTGGTGGTGGTACCTACACCAAAGTAGCCGTGGACGCTAAAGGCCGTGCCTACATGGGTACGACACTCGACGTGGCCGATATTCCTCCACTTCCGGCATCGGCCATAGCAAGCGGCACTTTGGATGTGACGCGAGGCGGTACTGGACTTGGATCTTTACCCACGAGTGGACAGCTCCTCATTGGTAACGGCACGGGTTATACCCTGGGTACCTTGACGCAGGGCAGCACTAACAGTGTTGTCGTCACTAATGCCAGTGGCACCATTACCCTTGATACAGCCCAGGATCTTAAAACCTCAGCAAGCCCGACTTTTGCCTTGCTCAATGCAGGCACGACTATGGTCGGTACGGGTGACAATAGCGCCAGCGCTGCTGGTGGTACGCTACGCTCGTCCAACGTAGCTACCGGCACTTTGGATAAAAAAGGCGGCACCGTAACCATCGCTGCCGGTGTAGGCACGGGCACTGGTGGCTCGGGAGACATCAGCTTCCAAACCGCCTCACCGCTGCTGTCGGGCTCAACTCAGGCAACGCTGGCAACACGCGTAACGATCACCAACGCTGGTAATGTTGGTGTTGGATCGACGCAACCAAGTGCCTCCCTGGAACTAGCTGGCACGTCGTCATACCCGACGATCGAAGCTGCCGGCATGATGCTCCAGGGTGTTGCAAACAATAATACGTTGATTAGCGACAACTTATACTGGAACGGATCGGCATTCCGCTACGGCGCCGACGGCTACGGTAATACGATTCAGTTTAGTAGTGGTGACATCAGCTTTAAGACCGCGTCACAAAACACAAGTGGCACGGGAGCTGCCGCTAGCCCACAGGCAGCGATGACGATCAAAAATGCTGGCAACGTCGGCATCGGTATCTCCAGCCCAGTATCGAAACTGAGCGTCGGTGGCGGTGTATCGGTTGGCTCAGCTTACGGCACCGACAATGCGCCTGCCGACGGCATGATCATCGCTGGTAATGTCGGCATCGGATCTAATTCACCTGGTTACAAGCTCGATGTTAACGGGGTGGTGAGAGCGACGAGCTTTATCGCCACGGCTGCCTCCAACTTCAACAACCAAGGTATCAACTCGCTCCTGTACCTAGGCATCGGTACAGCGTCGCCGACTGCTGACTTGAGCTTCGGCGGTAACGGTCCGCGCGTCCTGCAAGTGGACCGCAATACGAGCGGTGCGGGTGGCGCAAGCTTGAGTATCAATGCTGGCGGTGCAGCCTCCGGTGTGTCTAACCAAAATGGTGGCACGCTGGCCCTCGCCTCTGGTTACTCCACCGGTACGGGATCGTCAGCGATCACTTTCTCGACCGCGACCAGCGGTGCCTCGGGCTCCACCGATGGTACGCCCGATGTGAAGATGATCATCCTGGGCGACGGTAACGTCGGCATCGGTACGACGGGACCAGGATCGAAACTGCAAGTTAACGGTGGTGCAGCGGTTGGTTACGCGGCGGCGACCACTGCACCAGTTAACGGCTTGGCAGTGTCGGGCAACGTCGGCATCGGCACGACGGGTGCAGGCTCGAAACTGCAAGTCAATGGTGCTACCGCTCTCGGTTACGCGACAGCTACGACTGGTCCAGCCAACGGACTCGCCGTCTCTGGCAACGTGGGCATTGGTACCACTGATGCGGGATCAAAACTGCAAATTAACGGTGGTGCAGCGGTTGGTTACGCAACGGCAACGACGGCACCCACTGACGGTGTGGCAGTCTCTGGTAACGTGGCCATCGGTACGACGACGGCCGGCTCTAAACTGCAAATTAACGGTGGTGCAGCGGTTGGTTACAGCGCATCAACGGTGGCACCAACCAACGGTCTCGCGGTCTCTGGCAACGTCGGTATCGCGACGACCGTAGCAGGATCTGCTCTGCAGGTTAACGGCGGCGCCGCGGTCGGCTACGCGACATCGACAGCTGCTCCAAGCAACGGTCTAGCAGTCTCCGGCAACATCGGCCTCGGTACGACGACAGCGACCTATAAATTAGACGTTGCTACCTCGGGTGCAGGTCTGCAAGTTGTAGAACGGATGCAAAACACTGTCGCAGCAGCCAATAACTCTGGTGCGCAAACGGTCTACGCAGCTAACCGTACGGGCACCGGCCTCACTAACGTGGCAGGCGTCGGCGGTATCATCACCGACATCACGGATGCTTCGTACAAAGGCGCGTTGGTATTATCGACTGCTAACAACGCACCACCTGCAGAGCGTATGCGCATCATGAACGACGGTAACGTCGGTATCGGTGTCACCAACCCAGGTGCTCTGATCGACATGAACGGTGCCATCATCGCTCGTGGTGTGACGGCACCAGCAGTGAGCCCTGCGGGTCAGGGTGAGATCTACTTTGACTCGACTGGCAACCGCATGATGCTGTCAGAAAACGGTAGCGCTTACTCACGTATCCTCACTGCGTCTAGCACGACCACCAACTTAGTAGCTAACGCGCCTCTGAGTATCAGTGGCAACACCATGACACTAAACACAGTCCCAGTGGGTCAGGGTGGTACAGGTCTCACGACGATCACTCCTAACGGTATCACCTACGGTAACGGTACGAGCAACGTCGGCGTCACTGCTGCAGGCACGCAGTACCAAGTGCTGCAAGCCGGTGCTGGTGGTACGCCGACCTTCGGTGCGGTTAACTTGGCATCGACCTCGGCCGTGAACGGTTTACTGGCAGTAACCAACGGCGGTACCGGTGCTGGCACGTTTACTACTAACGGCGTCATGCTTGGTAACGGCACGAACACACTCAACAGCACGGTAGCTGGTACGAGCGCCCAAGTGCTACGAGTGCCCAATGCTGGTGGCGCTCCATCATTCGGCGCAATCGATTTGTCGCAGACAGCTAATGCCGTGACCGGCACCCTGCCAGTAGTAAGCGGTGGTACTGGCCTCACCACGGGTACCTCGGGTGGTATGCCTTACTTCAATTCAACGAGTACGATGCTATCGTCTGGTCTCTTGACCCAGCGCGGTATCGTCCTAGGTGGTGGTGCCGGTGGAGCACCGACCTCGACGGCAGCGATGACCAATGGTCAGGTGCTGGTGGGATCGACGGGTGCAGCTCCCGTACCAGCTACCCTGGGTCAAGGTACCTACCAAGGTGTTACGTACACATTAGGTGCTGGTACCCTGTCGCTCGACACGGCACAAGACATCCGCACGACGGCATCGCCCACCTTTAACAGCATCAATGCTACCAACCTGATCACACCCACAGTGATCGCAGGCACTAACGAAGCCACCGCGAGTGCCACGGGTGGTACGGTGCGGGCAGCCAATATCACCGGTACCGACAAAAAAGGTAAAGACCTGACGGTAACTGCAGGTAACGGCACTGGTACTGGTGGTTCTGGTACGATCTTATTCCAAACCGCGCCTACCACTGCGACCAGCAGCACGGCAAATACGATGGCCAGTGTGATGGCGATCACGCCGACGGGTAATGTGGGGATTGGGACGACGACGCCGGCTTCATTATTGGACGTTGCCACTGCTAACAATGTCTCAGGGATCAGACAGACCGCCAACGGAGTTATTGTTTCTACATGGGCAGACTCCGCTCGCGGAGGATTTATCGGCACTTTGAGCAATCATGATTTCGGCCTCTACACAAACAGTGGTGGCGCTCAATTAACGGTCAAGACGAACGGCAACGTCGGGATAGGAACGACGATACCGGCTTTACCGCTTCATGTATCAACTAGCACTGCGGGCGATATGATTCGCTTCGAAAATACTTTGGCAGGTGGCAATGCAGTTGTTCAGTTGTTTACTAACGGAGGAGCGAATAGTTACTTCGGCCAAATCAACGGGACCTGGAACGGCGTAACTGGGAGCCCATTGGTATTCCAATCCACTGGACCGCTGGTCTATTCGTCGCCGTTGAATACACCACGAATGATGATCAATACCTCTGGCAACGTCGGTATCAACACCACCGCTCCTGGCTCCCTTTTCGACGTCAGCGGTGCTAAGTCTGGTACACCAAGTCTGACCGGTGCCTATATCGGCCTCGCAGGTCCAACCTTCACTGACAGCGCTACGGCTGCATCGGGTACCGCAGCCAACATGGCCTTTAACGCTATTGCTGCCCCGACCTTGGCGTCTACTAACACAACAGTCACGACCACCAACGGCTACTCTCTGTACCTAGCTGGCTCACCGAAAAAAGGCACCAACGACACCATCACTAACTCGGTCGCCCTGGGCATCGGCTCGACAGCTCTGGGTGGTGGGACAAACAGCTACAGCTTGTTTGTCGACGCTCAGACGGGTGCCACAAATAACTACGCAGCTGTGTTTAAAACCGGCAACGTCGGTATCGGTACCTCCACCCCTGGCCAGCTACTGAGCATCGGTACCGGTGCCAACCAGTTGCAGGTTGATGCCAACGGTGACTTGGTCAAAGTCCGTGGTGTGACCTACACCTGGCCGGTGGCCGCAGGTGCTGCCAATACTGTGTTAACCAACAACGGCAGCGGCAGCCTCAGCTGGACTTCACAATGGGTAACCTCTGGCAGCAACTTGATTTATCAAGGTGGCTCTGTTGGTATCGGGACCAATAGTCCCTACTCACTGCTCGCCAACACTGGCACCGCAGTGAGCGACGCCGTTTCGATTGGGGCCAATGCAAACGGTCTGACCTGGGCTGTTAATGGTGCTAACTACGCTGCAACCATCGCCAACAATGATGCCACTGCCACCAATCGCAACGGTATGCTCCTAAAGACCGCAGCTACTGATGCAGGATCGTACCTCTTGAAAATGGAGAGTGGTGGTACCAATCGGTTTACCTTCACGTCGGCTGGTAAATTCGGTATCGGTACCACCAACCCATCGACGGCACTAGAAGTAAACGGCGACATTACACTGTCGAAAGAGACGGCTAGGACCATCAAGGTAGCTGACAGCACCACAGCATCCACTGCTGGTGCCGCTCTGACTATCCAGGGTGCAGCCGCCACTGGCGCTGCTACTGGTGGTGCTGTCACCATCGCCGCTGGTGCGAGCGATACCGGGACTTCCGGAGCGGTCCTGGTGCGCGGTGGTGAGGGCGGCAGTAGCACCCACGGTGGTAGCGCGACCGTACGCGGCGGTGACGCAACTGGTGCGACACTTGCCAACGGCGGTAGTCTGACCCTCAGAGGTGGTGCTGGAGTGGCAGGCGGCACGACCGGTGCGATAGTGATGCAGCAGTCTGGTGGTAACGTCGGCATTGGGACGAACAATCCCCTCTACAAACTAGACGTGGCTGGCAGCGTCAGGCTAGGTAGCACCAGCGGTGCTACGACGGTTGAGATCGGCGATATCGATACGGCGGAGTGGCGTCTTGGCACTGGTGGTTACGGCCTAAGTTTCTCGAACGATTTTGATAACAATGGCACCTACGACACCAGAGTCTATATGGCGAAAGATGGAAACGTCGGGATTGGGACTACAGCGCCAACGACAAAACTCCATGTGACCGGTGCGCCCGCAACACTCCGCTTGGAGCACAATACTTTGAGCGGTCGATACTTAGACGTCGCATATGATGCGTCTACATCGTCTCCTTACGTAGACTTCACGACGGGCGGCGTGTCATCTAGGTACCTAGACTTCCGTTACGGCGGTAGTTCCAAGATGGTGCTCAATGGCGACGGCAACGTTGGTATCGGTACCACGAGTCCGACCTCGCTCTTGCAAGTCTCTGAAGCGACTGCAGAAACTACCGCGGTTACTGGCGCGTCATTCAACATCTCCAACACCTCGAGCACAGCCTCCATCAACAAGACCGGCGTCAACATTCAAAGCACAGGTACTTGGAACGGTGCTGGCGCTATCAACACTGGTCTAAACGTCAACGTCAGTGGTGGTACCACAAACTACGCTGCGACGTTTACGGGTGGTAACGTCGGTGTGGGGACAACGGTGCCAGGATCGACGCTTCAAGTCAATTCCACGACAGGTGCACAAGCCGCTTCATTAAACCTTGCAGTAGGTACAGGAGGCGTATCAAGCGCGGGTGATGGTGCTGCCATCAGCTTCTTGCACTCGACATCCGAGCGCGGTGCTCGCATCTACGAAAAAGCAGTAAGTACAAACACTGGTAGTCTTGTATTCGCGACCGGTAATGCGACGGCAGGTTACGATGATCGTTTGACAATTCTAAACAGCGGCAACGTCGGTATTGGCAACACTAACCCCACAAACATGCTAGCTGTCGGTTCTAGCTCACAATTCCAAGTGAGCTCAACAGGTAACCTTTCGAGAGTAAACAACGTTCCTTACGTCTGGCCATCTGCTCAGGGCAGCTCGAATCAGCTACTGATGAACGACGGCTCCGGTAACCTAAGCTGGACTACCTACCTGTCGTCCAAGTGGACTTCGGTCAACACCAACGACATCTACTACAACACTGGCAATGTCGGGATCGGTACCAACAACCCGACTGCCAAGTTGCATGTCCAAGGTACGGGTGGTGTCAGCGCCTCGACCGCAAAAATCACCGACGGAACCACTGAGCTTCGCTTCAGTGCCGGTGACAAAGTTGGTACAGCGACGGCTGGCTGGACAACACTTGATCCCAATGGCAGCGGCAATACCGGTTTAGCTGTGTGGGACGGGTTCCACGTTCAGGGCACGACGACGTTAAGCGGCAACGTCGGGATCGGAACAACGTCGCCAGGATCCAAACTCCAGGTTAATGGTAACGCTGCTATTGGCTACTCAGCCGCAACTGCAGGTCCAGCTAACGGACTCGCAGTGAGTGGCAATGTCGGAATTGGAACCACCAACCCATCTTACAACCTGCAACTAGGTACCGAGGGCTCTAGTAACGCGTCTATGTTCCTGGACGGTGCATTCGGCGATGTGACCTATACAAAACACAGTCGAATCTACATGAACGACGCGAACTTTGGTATCGGTGCAGGTGGTATGAGCGCTACGGCTGGCGATGATGACCTGTACATCTACGCATTCAACGGCGCTGATCGTGATATCCGATTTATGCATGCTAGCTCGGGTTTAACTAATCCAAGTACTTGGACCACTGACATGATCATTAAGCAGGGTGGTAACATCGGGATTGGAACGACTAATCCTACGTCCAATCTTCACGTGTCAGGTACAGGAAGCGTTAGCTTACTTCTTGAAGCTGATACCGATAATGTGACTGAAACTGATGTTCCAACTTTGCGGTTTTCTCAAGACGGTGCAGTTGTTCAGGGGCGTGTCGGTCTAGATTCTTCAAATCAATTAAATCTCGTTAATGAATATACATCAAATCTGATACTTGGTACCTCAAACCTTACGCGATTAATGATCGATAGTGCCGGCAACGTCGGTATCGGCTCCACCGCCCCAGCCGGCAAACTAGACGTCAACGGATCCATCTGTCTCGGTGGTAGCGCTAACTGTATCAGTGCCTGGCCATGGACTACTTCAGGCTCTAACGTCAATTTGTTCCAAAGCGGTAACGTCGGTATCGGCTCTGCAACGCCGTCGCAGAAACTGGACGTCAACGGCAACATCGCACTTGCCGCCAATGCAGATATCTTCATGGGTGGTGTAACTGCTGCAGTACCTGGTACCAACAGTACCGGTCAGCGCATCCAATTATCAGGTACCTCTGGTACCGTGGGTGCATCTGACTACTCGCTTGGTGTTGAACCTAGCAACATGTGGTTCAACTCGGATGGCGGTTACAAGTGGTATACTGATTCTTTGGCTAAAATGGTACTCGATAGTAACGGTAACCTAGGTATCGGTACGACCACACCGGCTAGGGCTCTTGAAGTTGTGACCACTACGGGTAATGCCGGGATTATCACCGGTATCTCAGATGCCACAGGCGCAGGGACGTTTGGTATCATCACTGCCTTCAAACGCAAAGGTGCGACCGCGGCGGCAGTTGGGGACGAGGCTGGGTATACCTTCGATCAGAAAAATGCTGCCGGCACTCGTACAGAATACGCCTTCATCGGCGGTGGTATCGAGAATGCAACGACATCGGCCGAAGCCGGTTACTTGGCCTTTGATACGACGTCAGCCGCTGCCGTGAGAAACGAGCGTATGCGCATTACTGCGGCGGGTAACGTGGGGATTGGGACTACGGCTCCAGCTGAGCGCCTAGACCTCGGTACGTCGGGAAACATCCGGATGATGGCGGCAACCGGTGGTATTACTTACTTGGATTTCACGGAAGCGTGTTGCACCTCAGAAAGGCTAGGCATTGCGGCTGATTTGGGCGGCAGCAATAAGATGTATTTTACAGCGAACTCGTCGGGTGCGACTCCATCCTCATCCAACGCAAAGATGACGATTGATGGTGCCAGCGGCAACGTCGGTATCGGAACGACTAATCCCGGATACAAACTCGACCTTATTGGTACAAGTAATCTTGCGGGCCAGTCCTGGGCAGCTTACGGCAACACCGGTGCAGCCGGCTACTCCTGGATGAACGCAGCGTTCACCACAAACAGTATCGAGATCGTGAACAATAATGCCACGGTCACTACTTCAGCACCGACATTGGGCTTCCACCGCTACGGCAGTGGTGGTCCTCAATTCCGCTTGGATCCAACCGGTACCAACGTGCTCTACCTTGAAAGCGCTGGTGCAAGTTCAGCTCGTAAACCGAGCGCATACGGTGGTGGTACTAACAGCTACTTTACGAGATTCCATGTTGATGGACAGCTAAGCACTGTAGGTAACGTCGGTATCGGCACCACAACTCCAGGCCAGCTGCTTAGTATCGGCACGGGTTCTGCACAGTTCCAAGTAGATGCCAATGGTGACTTGGCTAAGGTCCGTGGTGTGACCTACACCTGGCCGGTCGCAGCTGGTGGTGTTAACACCGTACTGACCAATAACGGCAGCGGGGGCCTCAGCTGGTCTAACCAGTGGGTAAGCTCGGGTAGCAACTTGATCTACCAAGGTGGCTCTGTTGGTATCGGGACTAATAGTCCCTACTCACTGCTAGCCAATACTGGCACCGCGGTGAGCGACGCCGCTTCGATTGGCGCCAATGCTAACGGTGTGACCTGGGCCGTCAATGGTGCCAATTATGCCGCCACGATCGCCAACAACGACGCCACTGCCGCCAACCGCAACGGTATGCTCCTTAAGACCGCAGCTACTGATGCAGGATCATACCTCTTGAAAATGGAGAGTGGTGGTACCAATCGGTTTACCTTCACGTCGGCTGGTAAATTCGGTATCGGTACCACCAACCCATCGACAGCGCTTGAAGTTAATGGCGACATCACACTGTCAAAAGAGTCGGCTCGCACCATCAAGGTAGCTGACAGCACTACGGCATCCACAGCTGGTGCTGCTCTGACTATCCAGGGTGCAGGCGCCACTGGTGCTGCTACTGGTGGTGCTGTCACCATCGCCGGCGGTACTAGCTCGACCGGCACTTCAGGTGCAGTCACCGTGCGTGGTGGTGAGGGTGGCAGCAGCACGCACGGTGGTAGCGTGACCGTCCGCGGCGGTAACGCAACTGGTGCGACACTTGCTAACGGCGGCAGCTTGACCCTCAACGGTGGTGCTGGGGTAGTGGGTGGTACGACTGGTGCGGTAGTGATGCAGCAGTCTGGTGGTAACGTAGGCATTGGGACGAACAATCCTCTCTACAAACTAGACGTGGCTGGCAGCGTCAGGCTAGGTAGCACCAGCGGTGCTACGACGGTTGAGATCGGCGATATTGATACGGCAGAGTGGCGTCTTGGCACTGGTGGTTACGGCCTAAGTTTCTCGAATGATTTTGATAACAATGGCACCTACGACACCAGAGTCTATATGGCGAAAGATGGAAACGTCGGTATCGGCACCACCGCCCCAGCCAGGTTGTTCAGCGTCGGCTCCACGTCCCAATTCCAGGTCGACTCTACGGGTGACATCAAGGCTATCAAAGGCCAGACCTACACCTGGCCCGCAAGCAACGCTGGCACTAACGCTGTACTGACCAACAACGCTGGTACGCTGACTTGGAGCACTGGGTGGACCAACAGTTCTAACACCTTGAGCTACTCGTCAGGTAACGTCGGTATTGGTGTGACATCGACGCCAAGCTTACTTGCTAATACATCCACTGCAGTGTCCGATGCTGCAAGCTCGCCAGTGAATGCCATTGGTGGTCTGACCTGGGCAACAAACGGGGCAGGATACTCTCTCGGTATTTCCAATACAGATGCAACGGCAACTAACCGTAACGGCCTACTTGTTAAGACTGCGGCGACAGATGCAGGGTCTTATTTGATGAAGCTAGAAAGTGGCGGTACTAACAGATTTGCCTTCACAGCTGCGGGTAACCTAGGTATCAACACTGGCTCACCTGGCGAAAAACTTCACATTGCCTCAGTCAAAGACTCCAAGACCTCGCCTTACTCTGTAGGCCTAGCCGTGCAAGACACCACGTCCATGGCTGCCGGTGTTGGTGGTGGTATCGAGTTTATGGGTAACTACACCGGTACGACACCGACCGAAGCGGCAACGATCCACGCATTCAAGACCAATGCGACCGCTGGTGATTACGGGTTTGACCTGGCGTTTAACACCCGGGTGAATGGTGGAAGTAACACTGAGAAGATGCGGATCACGACGGGTGGTAACGTCGGGATTGGGACTACGGCGCCAACTACTCAGCTTGACCTAATGACTTCCGGGACCACCGACACCCGGTACAGGTTACGCAACGGCTCTGTTGGCGGCGATCTCGCTGTTAATGCAAACACATTTTTTGTTGGTTCCTATACAGCTCACCCTCTTGACCTACTTACTAACAATACTGGTCGAGTCCGAATTGATACCAACGGCAACGTCGGGGTTGGAACAACTGCACCGACTGAATTGCTGTCTCTCTTTGTGCCGTCAGGAGGTTACAAAGGGATCGAATTCCAGGAGGCCTCCAGTAGTTACGGAGCCAAAATTAAGTACGACGAGGTCAGCGATACTCTCAGACTCTCGGGTAACGAAAATGGCACTGAGAAACTGGGTATTGCGATTGCTAGAAGCACAGGCAATGTCGGGATCGGCTCGACTTCAGCTGCAGCTAAATTATCTATTACCACAGATGGAACGAACGATCCGACAAACTACGGGCAAGCTCTGCAAATCACAAGGGCTCCCACCGCTGGGCAACAGGCTGCCTTCATCCGCAACGGTAACCGAGTTGTCTCACTTGGTTACTTGCCTAACTCTAACACCTTCGGTTTCGGCGGTGGTACTGCTACCGATACGTCCTTTAGCCCCTCGTACTTATCGATGGATACTGCAGGTAGCATTGGGATTGGCACTAATGCCCCGGGTAACTCGTTGCATGTCTACGGCAACACTAACGGCGAAGTCGGTGCCAAAGTCAACAACGCCAATACTGGTGCCAGTGCGTACACAATTTTCCGCGTTGCTAACGACACTGTAGCTAACATGAATCTGTTCCTCAACTCCTCAACTCGGTCAGCCGACGGCGGCACCAATACTGGTACGCTGCGCAACGATGCTGGTGCATTGCAGTTGCAGAGCTCGGGTGCAAAGGGCATTACGATTGCTGCTACCTCTGGCAACGTCGGGATCGGTTCTACTGTGCCAAGCGGCAGCCTGGATGTGTCGGGGTCAATGTACACAGGCACCGGTACTCTTAACCTGCGGAATCAGGACGCCACTGCAGAGGGAGGCGAGTTAGCTTTGCTTCCAGGTGGGACTAGATCCACAACTTGGCGTATTGATAATTACGACAATAATCTCCGATTTTTCAACGGTGGCTCTGTAGCAGCTACGATTTTACCAGGCGGCAACGTCGGGATTGGGACGGGGTCCCCTGGAGACAAACTGGAAGTGAATGGAAATATAGCGTTCCCATACGGAAGTGGGATAAGGGTGTCTCCCAACACCAACTGGGTGGGAGGCACTAATAATTTAATTAGGACATACTGGGGGACCACCGACGCTGTCGATTACTACACTCCGGGCAGTGTTCGTTCCACACCAGTGATGACGATGTTGGCTACCGGCAACGTCGGCAT
>VGTI01000017.1 GCA_016874735.1 Deltaproteobacteria bacterium | reverse complement strand
GGTCATAACGATGGCCGTTAGGCCATTAATTTCACCGCTGGCTTAGCACCAGCGTCGCCCTTAGCCGGACCGCCTTTGTCTGCGGTGTTTTGCACCTGGTTCTGCTCGTCGAGGTATTTACGATAATCTTCAGGCTGAAGTTTGGCCGATGGGACACCGTCTGCTCTGGGGTTCTCGACGATGTCTTTCCAAGCTTCATATAGGGTCATTAAAAGTTTTTCGACAGCATCCAGGCATTCGACGTCGTTCTTGATGTTGCCTTCGATCAGTTTGTCGATCATAAACACATACAAGTTTTCTAAATCGACAGCTAACTGGCCACCTGCTTTAAAATCTAGAGTCGCCATCAACTCAGATAAAATGGCAGTCGCCTTGCTGATGTACTTGCCCTTTTCGGCAACCTTCTTTTGGCGCATCGCCGCCGAAGCGTGCTTAGTGAAGCGGATGGCTCCTTCATAGAGCATCAGCAGCACTTTCTCACGGCTCGCCGTCGTCACTTGGGTTTTTTGGTACTGACTATACGGATTACTCATGGTCTCCCCTCTTAGCCCCCTCCCTGGGACTGCTGGCCACCACCTAACTTCTGCGCGAGAAACTGACCTTGCGATTGGAGGTTATTCATTTGCCCTTCAAGTGATGAAAAACGTCGCTTGATGGCCTCTTCCTTCTCTCCTAACTGCCGCTCCTTGTTCGCAATGTCTTTGTCTTGGGTCTGGATGATGGTATCGAGACTTCTCATCTTACTGCGCAGAGCACCAGAACTCGGATCGCGGATTTCCTTGATCTTCTGAGCTAGGCGTTCGGCGACACCTTCACCAAACTTAGACCTAATAAACAAATTGGCAACACTGTCATAGTTGTCGGTCAGTGCGGCACGAACTTTAGCCTCATCCATTGATAACTCACCGGTTTTGGGATTGGTCGAAATACCTATATCGGCCAAATTTTGGAATTTACCTGGCGGTGTTGCTCCACCGGATATCCCTTGCTGGAGGCTACGCATTATTTGGCGAACAGACGCATCTCCCGCAAGGAGTCCTGGAGCCTCTTGGGCGGGGTCTTTGGATTGTTCGTTGGCAAATTTCACGATCTCGTTGTATTTGCCAACGAATTCCTTAATGCCGTTGACCGTCGCATCGAGGTCGTTAACCACACTCACCTGTACGCGAGTTCCGGGCTCCGCGCGCTTGACGTGGAAAGTGACATTTTCTAGGAGATCATTGAGATTATTGTCGTCTGACGTCACGGGAACGTCCTCGAATAGGACGTCTAAATTCCGCCCCGTAACCTGGTTTCTAAACTCGAGAAAGGTCGTATCCTCGTCGATATGAACCGTAGCCTCTTTACCCGACTGCTCGCTCACGACTAAAAGGCGAAATGGTTCAGGTTTAAAACCAGTGTTAATTACCATCGCCCTCACACCAGCATCGGCATCGTTAATCTGCTGGGCAACTTTTTCCAGTGTGGTCCCAGGCTCGATAACCACATCGATGGGCTCTTTGTCCTCGCGCTCAATCGACATGTAGCCGAAGCCCACCTCAGTTTGATCCTTATCAGGAAAGCCAAAGGCTAGCTTCTTATCCGTACGTGACATACCGCGCACTTCAAACTCATAGGTGCCGAGTGTGCTCGGTCCTTTGATGACACCTTCAATGATGTCAGGATGCGAGGACTCAATTTTGAGATGATAAAAATCGGTCTTGCCTCGCAACGAGTTGATGGCCTTGTCGAGGTCAGCGACCATTTTCTGTAATTTATCGACCTCATTCTTTTCAGCGACGACCTTTTCTTTACGCTTTTTAGCCTGCTGAATAGGTATCTTTTCGACTTCAATGAGTTTCTCAACAGTCTTGTCGAAACCAAAGCTTGACACACCACGCATGCCCATAGCCTATAAACCTCGACTAAAAGTTGATGATACAATGATGCAAAAAGCTCCTAGTGGAGCTGAGATGGGAGCCGACCCTTGCTACACACGTTCCATCCAGAAACTACCCGCCAAAGAATAAGTAGAGACACCATGTTATCTGCTACGCTCAGACCTGACGGCGCACCGTTTCCGATCGCAGCTGAGTATCCCATCGTTTTAGGAACCGATGGGAGCCAGTTTAGTTTTTGCATCGGCGATCCGGATGCACCAGCTGCACACGCTAATTTGTGGCCTAGAGAGTTCATCGATCAGTCCCATAATACCGTGCTGCGCGTTGGCTTAGTAGGCAATGTCGCCTCAGCTGAGGGCCACCGCGGCAAGGGATACGTAAGAGCTTTGATCAGCAAGCTACAAAACATCGCGCAGTCGCAAGGCATGGACGCATTGATTCTTTGGAGTGACTTGGTTGAATTTTACCAAAAATTCGGCTTCCAGTCATGTGGACGGGAGCTCCGTTGGCATTTCACGCGCGATAGATTGAGCCGTATCAGTGATAGGTCGCATACCTTCGTGTCAGCCCTGACGCCGTCACAGAGCGACTTAAAGTCGATGCTCCGATCTAGATTTCCGGTCCCACTGACACTCAGAAGGACCACTGATGAATTTCGTCAATTACTCAAAATTCCGCATTTAAGCCTTTTGGTCTCGCAAGGTAGCACGACGTCTTATGTCATAATCGGCAAAGGCTGCGATATGACCTGTGTCGTTCATGAATGGGGTGCGCCTGATGCCCAAACTCTCACGAACGGCGTCTTGGCTGCTGCGGAGGCTCATGGACTCGACGATGTCATTGTACTCACACCGCCAGCATTGCCACGGTCGTGGTTGGATCATCTTGGAAGAGCAGCTATAGCGGTGAGTGAGCACCAAATGGCGCTAGGCTGGTGGCCGGAACAAAGCACAAGGTCAGACCAACTGACAGCCAGCTTTATCTGGGGGCTTGATTCAATTTAGTTGTGGAATTGCTGATTTAGGAGGGATCTTACTGCCCTTGGAGCAGTGATAACACCATTTTCGGTACGCTATTGGCCTGCGAAAGCACAGCGGTACCAGCCTGCATGAGAATGTTGTGCTTGGTTAGCTCGGCAGTCTCTTCCGCGATATCGACGTCTTTAATACGGGATCGCGAGGCCGATAGGTTTTCGACCGAAATACTAATGTTACGAATAGTCGAGTTCAGTCGACCTTCGATAGCACCAAGCTCAGAACGTGTGGCCGAGACGTTTTCGATCGCGGCGTCGATCTTTTCCAAACTTTTCTGTGCTGCCTGTTTGGAACCAACACTGAGCTCTTCGAGACCAAGCTTATCTGTATTGACGTCTAGTCGATAGGCGTCAAACGAAATGCGGTCCACGCCTAAAAGGTTGTCACCGCCTGTGTTGACCTGAAAGTCCAGCGAGCCGCCAGTGCCGTCCAGCAAATAGGTACCGTTGAACTCGGTAGAATTGGCAATCCGATCAACCTCGTCTTTGAGCTGTTGGTACTCAGCATCAAGGAACAAGCGCTCCCTCGGACCGATGGTATCACTCGCCGCTTGCACGCCGAGTTCTCGGAGACGGACCAGTATGTTCTGAACCTCGTTCAGGCCACCCTCGGCCACCTGAATGAGCGATATACCGTCTGATGAGTTACGCTGTGCTTGCGTGAGACCTCGGATCTTTGCTCGTAACTTTTCGGCGATCGCGAGACCCGCCGCATCGTCACCAGCACGATTGATCCGGTAGCCGCTGGATAAACGCTCCAAGGAGCGATCCAGTAACTCTCTGGTTTCGCGCAAATGTCGTTGAGACACGAGCGACGATACGTTCGTCGCGATTCTCAGGCCCATGCTTCACTTCCTCCGACTTGAGGCGGAAATGGCTAACTATGATTTGGATTGATGATAGTGCCCCTGAACAGAAGACTCAGGGTGTTGGAAAGGGAACGGTAGGATAGATTTAACTCTACCTTAAGGTTAACACATCCTGAACTTAAGCTACAAGATTCTGCACCATTATGGTCGGGAAATGGCTCCTTGTTTTTCGCTGAAACATGGCTATGAAAGAAGCGGTCTCACCTAGTTAGGGAGACCGCTGAGGACGAAAAATAAATTATTACCGTTTAGGTCTTGGAGGCATCCCCAAGGACCGCTTCTAGATCTTTCTCTATAGTTTCAACCCTAGATGCCTGGAGACGAGCATGGACCTTCATGAAGTCACTGGTGACCCAATAAAGGGGTTTGTCCCCGCCGGTTTTCAGAAAGCTAATCCGATCTACGGGTTTGCCGTCCTTCTCCACCACTACCGTGAAGAATGGTTTTACGTCCTTTAAGGTCTGCTCGTCGGCTTCGCTAGCGTATTCGGCTATCCGCAGCTTGAAGAGTTTGTCCATAAAGTTGTCGACAAGCCCACCTTGCTTACCACCAGTATCGGCCTCGTCGGTCCAAATGAGCTCGCCGGCTTGGTCGTGTTTACTGTGATCCAGGCGTCGTGATCGATCCCCAAGGTTAAGCTGCGCTTTGGCGATATCCTGCGGCTCGAGCTCGATGATGCGACGGTCGTATAGTCTTGACGGCGCCCGCTCAAGGTTTTCTATCTGAGTGTCATCGATGAGTAACACTCTCTTGCCACTTGGCAACTCCTGCACAAAGCGATGACGACTACCGTAGCTACGCTTGCCAATACGTAAGCTCACATCTTTACCGTCCTGACGTTTGATGACTAGGGTATGCGCACCGTCTTTCAGGCCGTATTCCTGTAACTGCTGCTCCGTCACCGTATCAAGGACGCGGACGGCGTAAAGCGGACTGAAGCTCGTCAGCAGGGACTGAGTCTTTTCGTTCGATAGAAATTGCTCGGTTGTCACCTTAGGTGCCGGCGGAGGCGCCTTCTCGTCCCGAGGAACATGGGGGTTTACTGGGGGGATTTCGCTCCTCGTGTGGGTCACCGCAAATCTCTCGTCAGACGGACGTTTACGCATCGTAACGTCCACGTCAGGTGATTTGAAACTGATTTCGGTCACCGTTTTGGGCTCGACGGTTAAAATCGTCACAGCATCTTCAGATCCCTCTGGCGTCGGCAACGAGGCCCAGTATGCAGCGCCGAGTCCAGCTGCCAGCAGTGCCGAGTAAACAACAAGATCAGTACGCATCATTAGCTTTTACCCTCTTGCTTCTTGGTTTTGCGCTTTTCAGAGCGGCGACGCGTGGCAAAAAATCCGGACCCAAGTACCAGCATCGGTACCACCATCACGGTGGATTGGAACCAATAGATATCCTGTTTACGACTTAGGCGGATCTTTACATCCTCCTCGCTCGCCAATTGACCTTGGAGTTCGGGTTGCCCAACGAGCCACTTAAGACTGTCAGCAAAGTAAAGGGCATTACCCACGTTGCGCACGAGACCGTCACCAAGAATCGAAGCATCGGCAATGGCTACGACACGCCCCTGACGCCCAGGACCAGCATCATTAGGCTTGGTCTTGAGTTCGGCCGCTACGCCAAGCGGATAAAACTGCCGTTTTTCATCGGTATCAAAACGGAAGTTACGATTAACATCGGCATAGGTGTCACCCATGGAGCGCACCGTCTCTGAAACCGTCCAAGTACCATTGTCAGGGGTCACCTTGAAGTAGCCACTCTGATAAAAGAGAATGGCGACACGTTCATCATGACGGGACAAACTGGTGACAGAATCGTGGGATGTGAAAACGTTACTGAAGATAATCCAGGCGTCCGAGGGACCATGGCTCAGCGATACGTGGTTCTTGTCATTAGCCAACGGGACAGGCTGGAAATCGATCCCGATCTCTTTCAGCAGACCCAGGAGCGGCTGCTCGCCATTGCCAACTTTAACGGCGTCGCCACCGGATTGTTCGACATCGAGAAACACCATTAAGTTGCCGCCAGCCTGCAGGTAGGTGCGCAGGGAGTCCACCTCCTCCTTCTGGAATGGCTGCTCGGGCCCAACGATGACGACCGCTGCGGCATCGTCAGGGACAGCGGTAGCGCTACCCTCAGAAATACCAAGAAACTTAGTCGTGTAATTTTGACCACGCAGAAAACCCTCGAGCATGGTCAGCGACTTAAGCGGGCTATCAGAGGCATCACCCACCCAAGTTGATTCACCGTGACCGCGAGTAAAGTACACAGTGCGTTTGGTCGCAGTGGTCTCAAGAAAGGCTTTTTGAAATTCGCCGTCAATCTCGCGCAGAGTCTTCTTGGCCTTGTCCAAAGTCGTTCCGGTATCGATGCGACCCTTTTTGCCCTTCATATCAAAAACAATAATTCCATTGCGATTGACGCGCAATTCCTCGGCCTGATTGGGGCTCATATCTTTATCGAGCCATTGCAGCTTTATCTTCGGCTCCGCCTTAGAGACCGCCTTAAAATAACTTTCAATTGTGTTTTTGACCTCGTTGCTCTGCGGGTAAAAAAGCGCAATCGTCAAGTCGTCGGTCAAAGTCTTGACCATATTTAGCGTGGACTGCGACGGGGAACTAACCTTGAGATAGCTCCAATCGCGCTGTACGTCTTTTTTGTCGGCGACGTAATTGATGGTCACAAGGAAGGCCAGTAGTATGCCGACGGCGGTCCACGATAAGGTCGCACGCCCCACGCGGACTGGTTCGGCCAATTCGCCACGGCCAGCGCTGCGCATAGACCACTCGGAGCCGATAGCACCGGCGATCCCCACAAATAACAGGATCAACCAGACTGCTAAGAGCACTTTGCCTACGAGGGTTTCCGGAGCCAAATCACCGGTAAGAGTCTTGGCGTAGCCCAGATAAGCCCCTGAACTCGCCAGCAAGATGAGCTGCCATAGGCTGGCGATGCGCCATCCTTTGGCTTCTGGTGCGCGCGTTTTGGCTACGGTGTTGGCTAGGATCAGGGTAAAAACCCAGCCAAGAGCCATAAGTGCCATCGCCACGACACGTAGTGCTAAATGGTAAGTCTCTGAACTCAGGTAGCGCTCAGCGATAAATAGCAGAGCGAGCCCAAGCAACGATAACGGCAGTCGCAAAGTCGTCAGTAAAGTGCCCATTATCCCTGCCACCTCCTAGCTTCGAGAGCTCGTACCGAACATTCCAAGAAAAAGAAAATCACCGATCCGTAGTAAACCACGTCGCGTATGTGCACGATGCCCTGCGAGAATGGCATAAAGTGCCGATTATGAATGGCCAGGTAACCAAACAGCTCTTTAAACGGCGGCGATACGACATCGGCAACCATCCACAACACCAGCAGAGTGACAACAAATAAAGCTCCAGTCACTCCCGCCACCAACTGATTGGGGGAAATCGCTGAGGCAAATAGTGCGATCGCGATGGCACTAGCGCCAATCAGCGCCAGCATCAAGTAACCAGCCGCTAGGTGGCCCAGAGACACTTTGCCGACCATAAAGATTAAGCCAGGCATATAAAGTGAAAGCAGCTGGATGATCATCATGAAGCCAAAGGCTGAGAGAAATTTACCGTAAATCAACTGGCGCTCGGTAATCGGCGACGTAAAGAAGAGAACGATCGTCCCGTTCTGCTTCTCCTCAGCCAATAGGCGCATGGACAAAAACACCCCAGCCACCATGGCGATACCGGAAGCGAAATAGAAATAGTTCGCTAGCACCTCGGCCGAGGCCTTGGGCTGCGCTCCCACGGCATATGCGTTAAATAGCAGTCCTTCAATGAAGAGAGCTGCCGCACAAATCACGTACCCCATCCAGGTCGAAAGATAGGCTTTCATCTCACGACTGGCGACTAATAGCGCTTTAGCCATGGACGCGCTCCTCCACAGGTTTGATCAGTTTCATAAAGAGTCCCTCTAGACCGGCCTCGCCGCGGCTAAGCCCAAGGAGCCCTGCCCCGGAATGGACCGTAAGACTGGCAAGTTGAGCTCTGACATCACGCGAAGTCTCGATATAGAAGCGCTCGATACCTTGACCGGGCACATACTGCACCCCGGCCACCCCATCGACAGCCCTCAGCTGGTCCGCAAACCCCTGTGGCACTTGACTTACGTCAAGGCTGAGACGCATGGTGGCCACCATGCGTGATTGCAAATCAACCTCTGACCCCTCGGCCACGAGGCGGCCTTGGTCCACCACGAGAACTCGGTCACAAGTCTTGGTGATTTCCGAAAGTATGTGACTCGAAAGCACCACCGTATGGTGACCGCGTAGCGATAAAATAAGATCCCGCATCTCGACGATTTGGACAGGATCCAGCCCGTTAATAGGCTCGTCGAGGATGATAACCTTTGGGTTATGGACCAGGGCCTGGGCGATACCGACACGTTGGCGAAAACCGTGGGATAATTCGCTGATCCGGGCGCTACCCACCTCGTCAAGGTTGGTTTTGTCCTTGGCCGCACTGACACTGCGCGCCACATCAGCGGCGGGGACGTTTTTAAGGCGCGCGACGTAAGCCAAGTAGGCATCTACCGTCATCTCATCATAAAGCGGCGGCACATCCGGTAGGTAGCCAATAAGGCGGCGGATGGACTGTGGATCACTATCCACGGAGTACCCGCCGACCCGAGCCGTCCCCGATGATGGCAGTAGAAAGCAGCCCAGGATTTTGAGAATCGTACTCTTGCCGGCCCCATTGAGGCCAAGCAGACCCACGATCTCGCCCTCGGCTATAGTGAAACTGACCCCGTCGATAGCTCGACGGCCTCCGTACGACTTGCTGAGACCTTCAACGACGATCATCGGCATCCCAATCATTTAATTTGATTGTTCTATACTGCACTTAACGATGCAAGAACTCTGGCGGCGAGTCAATTGCTTAATGTCACGGATCGGGTGCAAAAAAGTACCCGGAGACAAGTCAATGTGACATAGTCTATAGGACACCTCAGGTAGGGTGAGCATGAGAATTGTTCCACCAAGTCGGACAGCGCTGCGGAGTGAGATTTAGGCATGAAAAACGCACTGGGTTGGCTCGTTACTAGTTTAGTAAGCGTCACACTGATCACAGCACCAGCACTGGGAAGAGCCGGCGGCGGCCGTAGCTTCGGCCGTAGCTTCGGCCGGGGCAGCAGTGGAAGTAGCGGGTTTGGGATGCGGCAAAGACCGCCAGCCAACCCCTACCCGTTAGCCCAACCGCAGCAAGACTACCGCGCTCCGGCAACCCCGGCACCAAGCAGCATTCCCAACTATAGGTCAGAGCCGCCAGCGGCGGCGCCATCGCGTGGGGGGTTTCTCCGCAACATGGCCGGTGGGATCGCCGGCGGATTCCTCGGCAGTATGCTATTCAATTCCGTGGGGCGCGCCATGGGCGGTGGCTACGGCGCAGGGCCTGTAGATGGTGGATACGGAGCCAGTGGCGGATACGGTGGGGGCCGTGGCGGCATCGGTCTCTTTGAACTCATGGTGATCGCTGGCCTTGGCTACCTGGGTTACCGCCTATTTCGGTCGCGCCAGGGGAGCCAGGCCGCAACCCCATCAGGAACGGGCTCGATGATTAGCTTCCGCATGCCCCCATCCGAGGCGGCGGGCGCCGGCAAGAGCGCAGCTGACCCCCTCGAGAGCGAAACCGCTAGCGATATTTTTTTCCGCGTGCAGGGTGCCTGGACGCGGCGTGACCTCGGATCAATCCAAGATCTCCTTGGGGATGAGGTGCGTCATGCGTTGCAAACCGACCTGAACGAGCTCCGGCGCCAAAAACAAATCAATCGACTGGAAAATATTAGCGTCCGCGAAGTCGACGTTGGTGAGACGTGGCGCGATGGTGATAGCGACGTGGCAACCGTACGCTTTCATGCCAACTTACTCGATTACACGGTTGACGAAGCGTCGCATCAAGTGCTGGCTGGCAGCGACTTGGTGCCAGTCAAATTTGTCGAGGATTGGACCTTTGCCCGCACCGGCCGCGGTGGCGCATGGCAAGTCGTAGGGATCAGTCAGGCCCAGTGATTGGCGTTGCGCCTCCCAGCAACAGTGCGAAAAATTTGCTGCAACTTAGCGATGATCAAGGTAATCACTTAAAAAGTGATCGTTGTAACTAGAGCTGTAATTCATTTCTACATGGGTGGTTGACGTATGAACCCGTTGCGTTGGCGTTTGCTATTTATTGGCGCCATTACTGTCTGGGCCGCTTACATTGTGGCTCCCTCAATCATTTACTTTGCAACGCCAAAGGAGATTCGGAACTCCGAGGTGGACATGGCCAAGCGGATTCCGAGCTGGCTGCCGCAAAAACACGTGTCCCTCGGACTCGATTTGCAGGGCGGTGTTCAGTTGGTGCTTGGCGTCAACACCACAAGTGCCGTTGACAACAAGCTGAGCCGTCTAGGCACGGAAACGCAACGTTGGTCTGATGACAACAAAGAAGGCGTCGCCAAAGCTTACAACATCGCTGGCAAGCAGATCCTGCGCGTCGAACTGCGAGAGGGCGTTGATGCGTCGACGTTCAAAGACAAGTTCCGCAAAGAATACCCGGGAATGGTGCAGGTCAACCGCAGCGGCCAAACCATTGACTTTGGGTTTGAAGACGAGCAGCTGCGTCGCATCAAGGCTAGCGCCATTGAGCAGGCGGAAAAAGTTGTGCGCAGCCGGGTCGACAAGTGGGGCGTGAGCGAGCCGCTGATCAATAGACGCCAGGCTGACAACTCCATCCTCGTACAGTTGCCGGGCTTCAAGGACCCAACAAAAGCTAAAGAGCTACTAGGTCGCACGGCCCAGCTGAAATTTAAGCTGGTGGACGATAAATTCCGCGGCTTCGACAACCTCACCGATCTGCCAGCGGGCGTGACCGCCAGCAACAACGGCGGCCAGGCCGCACTGGTTAGCGAAGACCGCCAGGCCCTTATGACCTACGCCAAACCTAAAATTCCCGACGACCGTCAGCTCTATCTAAATCGCGAAGATATCGCCGGTGGCAAGAAGTCGCGCTATACCACGTACGTTGTCGAGGCTTCGACCGAGATCGGTGGTGACGACATTCTTGACGCCTTCGTCACGGAAGACAGCCAAGGGCTCGATCGTCGTCCCCAGGTCTCGATGAAATTCACTGGTCCAGGCGGCAAGCGCTTTGGTGACGTTACCGGTGCCAACGTTGGCCACCGATTAGCGATCGTTCTGGACGAAGAGGTTGTTTCGGCTCCCAACATTCAGTCCAAGATTGCCACTGGCCAGGGCGTCATTACGATGGGCAATCGTGGTAGCTGGCAAGACACCTATAACGAAGCCAATCAGCTGGCCTTGGTGCTGAAGTCTGGTGCCCTACCAGCGACAATTGAGGTACTAGAGGAGCGCCAAGTTGGTGCGAGCCTTGGTCCAGAACTCGCCGACGAGGGCATCAAAGGCGTGCTCGTAGGCCTGATGCTAGTATTCGGCTACATGGTATATCACTACCGCCGCCCTGGACTCCTGGCCTGTTTGGCTCTGATTCTTAACGGGCTGTATCTCTTAGGGTTGATGGCACTCTTCGGCTTCTCCCTATCGCTGCCTGGTATCGCCGGTTTCGTCCTCACTTTGGGTATGGCGGTTGACGCTAACGTGTTGATCAACGAGAGGATCCGGCAAGAACTCGGCGAGGGCAAAACCTCGAAGAAAGCGATCGAAAACGGCTTCGGACGCGTATTCTGGACCATTTTTGATGCTCACGTCACAGCGCTCATCGCCGGCTTCGTGCTCCTCGAGACTAACCCATCGGGTCCAATTCGCGGCTTTGCCGTTACCCTGATTATCGGTCTGTTGGTCTCGCTCTTTACCTCGCTGACCTGTACCAAAGCGTTCTTCGAACTCGTGATGGCACGGTCGAAAAGCGACAAAGAAGTACGTACCTGGCTTGGTGAGCGCACGATTGAAAAGCAGCGTCACGCGTTTAACATCAATTTTAGTAAGTACTCGCTGCCGTTCACGGCGTTCTGTGGTGCGCTCATTGTTGGTACCTTAGGTTTCACCGCTGTCCGCGGGCTTAACTGGGGCGTGGATTTTGCTGGTGGTACCGAATTACAGGCTCGGTTTGCAGCGGATGTCCAACCAGCCGAGCTCAACGCTGTAGCCAAGCAAGTGGGCTTGCGTCAAGTCACGCTGCAAGCTCTGGGCGGCGGCAACCGTCAGTACCTCATGCGCTTTGGTATGGAAGATATCGAAGCCACCGGTGGCAAAGACGTAACGCAACAGGACGAACAAGCTAAAGGTCAGGAGCTGAAGACAGCACTTCTCAGCCAGCTTGCCAGCAAGAGCCCGGAGATCCTCTCGATCGACTACGTCGGACCCCAAGTTGGCAAGGAACTTCGCGGTCAGGGTGTGGCGAGCATGATGGCCTCGATCTTCTTCATCTTGCTCTACGTCGCCTTCCGCTTCGATATGCGGTTTGGCCCTGGCGTGCTGGTGAAAATGTTTATCGACGTATTCTTCGTCTTGGCGTTCTACCAGTTCTTCTGGCGTTCGTTTGACTTAACGTCGGTCGCTGCTTTCTTGACCATCATCGGCTACTCGGTCAACGACACGATCGTAATCTTTGACCGTATTCGCGAGAATCTCGGTAATCACGGACGACGCAGTCTGCTCGACAACATCAACATCTCACTCAACGAGACATTGACGCGGTCGCTCAACACGTCGGGTGTAACTTTAGTGTCGCTGTTCGGAATCTTGATTTTCGGCTCTGGCCAAATCTGGAACTTTGCGGCAGCTATGGCACTCGGCATCGTAGCAGCAACGCTGACCTCGACCTTTGTCGCCAGTTTCTCGCTGGTGTGGTTTGATCGCTGGTACGCCAAGCAGCAGGCTAAGAAGACCAACCGTGGTGGTCACGTCCACGGAGCAACCGCTCGGTCCTAAGGGGGCAGGGCGCGAGCAAAGTTGGTCCATAACTAATCGCTTAAAGAAGCTCCATCTCCGTGATGGAGCTTCCTGCTAATTTGTCCGAGTACTGGAAGTCGGAGGTCGGTACGACGTCGTTGCGCTGTCCAGCCGTCTTAAAGGTGGTCAGATAATGATCGCAGCTGGTGTAATCAAAACCGGCGGCGAATGGGTAGTGGCCACAGTCAATCTGCTGTGCCTCGCGCATCCTAAGTCCGCAGCGATTTTTGAACTCGATAGTCTTGCCATCGGCGCCAACCTGACCATGACGAACATGATGTGGACACTTCTTACAGTTCACGTCAGACCCCCCTAAAGATGAGCACCAATGGACTGAGCAAAATCGCTAAGCAGCAGAAGGGCCAAACATGACGCAGGCACCGTTATGCTGTTACTAAACTTGAGTTCATTCTTGGGATTAAGACCGATCTTAGCCATGGTCCCTACTGGTTGCAACCGGAAAATATTGTTATTTTTAGGAAAAATGATTTTTAAGCTTTGCCAAAAAACTGCTCTTCCCTTGCGATATCTGGACGTTTACGTTAGTTTTACACTTCTCCAATGAATCAGCTTTGAGGAACCACTCGTGGCTTGGCTAAACCGAGAAAAAGCACCTCTGACTAAAGGACAACGTACTGACACCCCCGACGGCCTCTGGGAACGTTGTAGTAATTGTGGTGAGATTGTTCTGAAGCGAGATTTTAAGCTGAACCAAAATGTGTGTCCCAAGTGTGGTCACCATTTTCCGTTAGTTGCCATTGAACGCATTCAGCACTTTCTCGACGCTGACAGCTTCGAGGAGATGGACGCCGAGCTCTGCTCGACGGATCCCTTGAAGTTTGCGGACAGCAAATCCTACAAGACGCGTCTCGCTGATACGTTCAAGAAGACTGGGCAGTACGATGCTTTTTATGCCGGTCGCGGGCGGCTTAGTGGGCGTCCTGTGCAGTTGGGCGTCTTTGATTTCCAATTCATGGGCGGTAGCATGGGCTCAGTGGTTGGCGAGAAGATTGCCCGTCTTTATTTGCGCGCGGCTGCGCAGCGTGAGCCGGCGATTATCTTTTCGTCGTCCGGCGGCGCGAGGATGCAAGAGGGCATCCTCAGTCTGATGCAGATGGCAAAAACTTGCGCTGCACTCGCTAAGCTACGCGAGGCCAAGGTACCGTTTATCTCGGTGCTGACGCATCCGACCACTGGCGGCGTTGCTGCCAGTTTTGCCACTCTAGGCGACGTCAATATTGGCGAACCGGGAGCGCTGATCGGTTTTGCCGGGCCGCGCGTGATTCAGCAAACTATTCGGGAAAAATTACCCGAAGGCTTCCAACGTTCCGAGTATCTGCTCGAGCACGGGATGCTGGACATGATCTGTGATCGTGAGTCGCTAAGACCACAGATTGCCAAGATTCTCGGCATGCTCATGCCGCAATGAACGGCCACGACACTACAGATCCACCAGAGCTCGTGGCGCTATTTGATAGGCGTCCTCAAGTCATCAAACCAGGCTTAAGCCGCATCCAAGCGGCTTTGGATACCTTGGCACAGCCTGAGTTAATCAAGCGACCAACGATCACAGTTGCCGGTACTAATGGTAAAGGTACGACGAGCGGATTCCTCTGGCAACTTTGTGCCGCGCATCAGTGGCGCGTCGGACTGTTCTCGTCGCCACACTTGCAGCATTTTCGCGAGCGGATACAGCTTTCTAGGCGGCAAGTGCGGGATGAAGACTTAGTGGACGAGCTAAGGCTCCTCGAACGTGAGATACCGGCCGAGGTTTACGAACCGCTGTCATTTTTTGAAATCAACACACTGCTAGCGCTGCGCTTATTTGCGCGCAACCGCACCGATCTCAACATCCTTGAGGTAGGCTTGGGCGGTAGGTGGGACTCGACGAATGTCGCCGACCCCTGTCTCGCGATCATCACGAGTATCGGTCTCGACCACCAACAGTGGCTGGGCTCCACGCATGAAGCTATTGCTGCCGAAAAAGCCGGGATCATGCGCCCAGGGCGACCGGTGATCTGGGGCGGAAGCACTGCAGGCACACCTGGAGCCACGGCCGTGCTACGCAACGCGGCAGCTGAACTCCAGGCCCCTTTTTGGGAGCAAGGCCTAGAATTTCGCATCATCGACGACGAGCTCGTCCTTGATCTGCCTCGCTGCCCCCACGCTGCAGTGAAGCTACCGCAAAAAGCGCGAGGCTGGCCGCCGTTCCTGCGCGATAATTTTGCCAAGGCAGCGGCAGCCTATTACTGGCTAGTGGCAACGGGAGCAATCAGCCGATCGACCGTGAGTCCGCAAGAGGCATTAGTAGGCAGCATCGCTAAAGTCGACCAGAATTTGGTGCCTACACCCCCTTGTATGAGGGCGCGCTTTGATCACATCGAGATCAGTGATGAAGGCCAAGGCGCAAGGTCGCTACTGCTAGACGTGTGCCACAATATTGCTGGCGCCGAGGCCCTAATTGCAGGCCTCAGGGCTACGGGCATGGTGAATGCCGCGAACCCCACACTACCAGCGTTGGTCTCCATTCTGGCCGACAAGGACTGCGACGAGATCTTGGATATCCTACGTCAAATTTTGTCACCAATGATCCTGTTCGCCACCAGCGGTGAGCGCAGCTGGTCGGCAGATCGTCTCGCCCCACGACATCGCGATTTGGAATTTACGCTTAGTTTTGCCGCAGCCTGGCAACTCTTGCCCAGAACGGGAGCAACCACTGTCATCTGCGGCTCGGTACATGCTGTCGGCGAAGTCATGCGCGAGCGCGGCATACCACTCGCATGAGCTCACTCCAGCGCTCCGAAGCTGTGGCTTCAGTGCGAGGGTCGGTGTACCATCACCCGATGACAAAAGACAAGGCACTCACATCTCACCGACTACTGGCGGCGCCAAAATCACGGCGTATCATGTGGTCTTTTGTCTGGTCGCTACTGATGGCGCCAATGGTTGCTGGACAGGTAGCTCACGGTGCCGATACCGTTTCAGAGGCCTCGCGCGAGGCCAATCAGCAGATCTTTTTCGATGGTCGTACCACATCGTTTAATAAGGACCTCAATCAACAGTTATTTGAGGGCGATGTTGTGATGATTGGCGGTGGTGCTGTCATCGGTGCCGATCGCATCACGATGGACCGGATGAATAATGTGGCCGAGGCCTCAGGCTCGGTGGTGCTCTTGCACAGGAACACCCTTTTTCTAGGCAACTCGATCAAATACCATTTGAACACAGGTGATTTTATCATCACCGACGCTGTGATGCTCACCAACGACAATGCTGCTAACGATGACGTGACGCAGAAGGTTTTCGGATTTCGCCCCACGGAGCTGGCCTTTGCCAAGGCGCGCAAAGAGCGTTTGAGTGAGGTCGAGGAGCGCAAAGCGGCTATGCGCCGCGATGTCGCCGCTCACGGTGAACTAAGTGACGAGGCCATAGGTCGTTATACTTTGCTCTTAGAACAACAGCAGGTGATCGATCAATGGTCGAGTCCTGGACTTGCCGCGATCAGCGAGGAGAGACGGGATCTCATGCGGCGGCGGCGTGAATTCTGGGAGCAAAGCCGCCAAGTAGCAAATGCCAAAGGCAACGCCTCGTTTACCGCTTACTTGCATATCGAGGGCGATAAACTCACGCGCATTGACGGTAACGACTATGCCGCTAGAAACGCTCTCTTCACACCATGCCGCTGCGCTAAGGACGAGAAGCCCGCCTGGGCTTTTCGCGCCGACAGTGTCGATGCGCAGATCGGCGGCTATGCTGATCTCAAGAATGCCGTGCTCGAGATCGGTGGCATTCCCGTGCTCTATCTCCCCTACCTCAAGTTGCCTCTCAAGGATCAGCGCCAATCTGGGTTTCTCATGCCTGTTACGGGCTTTCAGCAGGTCACAGGAACCACCTATACTCAGCCCATCTTCTTCGACCTAGGACCCAATCAAGACGTCACGGCGACGACTGATTTCTTTCAATATCGGGGTACGCGCTTAGGGCTCGAGTACCGCATCAAACAAAGGGTGGATTCAGGATGGACTCTAAAACTAGAGGGCATCCGCGATAGTCTCTGGATGGAACAGATCGGCACGAGGCAGATCCTAGGTGACTACTACCGAGCGGGTTACGACGCTTACCAAAACAATCAGCCACCACCCACAATCGCCGCTACAGCCTCGCCTATGGAGAGGACCAGGCAGTCACTCTATGACCGGGCCTACTGGGAGCAGCCGGGGCTCGCTAACAATAAGTATGGCTCGGTATCATCGCAAATCGACAACTACATGGCCATCCCACGTAATACGTGGCGTGGGCTCACCAGTTGGCGCGGCACGACGTATTTAGCACCCAGACTGTCGTTTGTGAGCAATGGCGAAATCAATTCAGATCACAGATATACCGAGGAGTTGTTTCTACCTGACAACTTTGAGCGCGCCCTCAACGGTGGACTTGCCGCCAAGTCCTTTGCTCCGGCACACGCGCAGATTCATCTCGACGGTCGCGACCTGTATGCTGGGGTTGGTAGTCTTTACGGCGACAACTTCCTCACTAACCAACGCTTTCAAGGGCAGCAACTCCCGCTGACCCTTAAATTACAGTCACGATACTTTGCCATCACACCAAGTAACTCGCTGATTCCGGTATACGCGCAACTCCTCGGTGAGTCGATGCAGATCACTGAGGCGAATGCCAACGATAATCTTCTAGCACGCGCGAATTCCCCCATGCCCTCGAATCTGGGCGGTGGTAGCTGGCGTCGGGTGCAGCTGGCGACCGTTTCTCCATTGCTTAGCGACACGATCGTACAGGTCAATCACTTTGCCGAGTTTGAGCAAAGACTCATAGAGCACAAGGCCCTCTCCCCCAACGCTAGTCGCATCGGATCGTGGGTGACGGGTCTTGAATTTCGTCTACCTATCGATGGTAAGGGGGAAGCGCCCGCCTGGCTCACATCGTCAGAGTGCGACGCGTTGAAGACCGAGCAGCAACCAATTCCCGCTGGCTGTCCCCTGCCGGGGGAACCTAAGCCGCGGGAGTTTATTCGTCATGCAATGGACTGGCGCCTGCGCATTGCTAACCGCCCAGTGGTCGTCAAACGTGGACCCTACGCCAACCCCGAAAGCGGCTATCTGACCTATTTTGCCTCAGATGCCAGAAACCCCAATCCAGCTATTGCTGATGTCGACAGCGACGTACCTGACGAAGAACGTCTTAACCCCTACCAACGGATGACGCTCAGTACGGACCACACTTGGAGCCTTGAATCCGAGGGCTGGCAACGCCTTGTTGGTGTGGCCCCAGTTCCAGAGCCGGTGCCGGGTGAGTCGATGGAGTCGCGGGCGCGCCGTGAGCTCTCCAGCGCACTCGAGCGCCCGGTGTCGAGCGTTTCTTCAATGTATAACGAGGAGACCCAAAAGTGGCTCATCGACCGGTTTCAGCTCATCACAGGAAATCGCGGCACACCGCTGAGCTTCCACGCTGATATTGCCTACGACTTTCGCGATGCCAGAGTCAGGGAACAACTCAAAGAGCAGAATGCAAACTTGCCTCTAGGAGCCACGCCTGCAACGCTGGTGGAACCATGGAAACCCATCAATGCCTCGCTTGGCTTTAGCCAGTCGGGCTGGTCACTCAACCTCGGAACCGTTTACAACATTTACCGCCATGCCCCGTTGACGGAGTCGGCCTACTTGACTTCGCCGGTCGTTGGTAGCTCGCGGGCGACTGTGGGTTACACACTGACCAAGAGCTACCAGGCTGGGTCTAATTCGTTTCAACGCACCAGCCTTAACTCCCTGGCACTCGATAGCGGCATCGTTCCTAACTTCACGGCCTTTGTGCGGGTGGGGAAACAGAAGATCGACGGGCGCCCTACCGACTACACCACGACCTACCGTACGGCCTTTGGCGTCAAATATGTGTCCCCGTCGTCATGCTGGGGACTCCAGTTTGCTCGCGAAAAGGATTATAGTGTTCTAGAGAGCCAAGCAAACTACGTACTGCGATTATCTGTCATCTTCATGGGGCAAGAGCGACCTCTGCCTGACATGTCGGGCAGCTTTATTCAGCAGGCTAGTAGTGAGCACACACTATAATTAGAGGATGCTCTATGCACCGGATGTCACCGCGGCAGGCGCTGAAACTTGCTGGTTTCAACAACCTCACCAAGAGCCTCAGCTTCAACCTCTATGATTTTTGTGTGGCGCGTAACGAATCGGAACGCCAATCGTATATCGATTATGTGAGTGAACGGTTCCACGCCAAAAAGATCACCTCGGTGCTGACTGGCATTTGCGGGATTATCGAGGCCCAGGTGCTCGCCGTCTCGGACCAAAACTATGAGCCATGGGGTGCTAGCTCGATGGTCCTGATGTCGGACAGTAAGGGCGGCGGCGGCACCTTACCGGCCACACATGTCCAAGGTGCTGCTATGCACCTTGATAAGAGCCATATCTGCGCGCATACCTATCCCGACTTTCACGGTGGTGGGACTATCTGCTCGTTCCGCATCGACATTGATATTTCCACTTGCGGTGAGATCTCGCCACTCAGGGCACTGAATTTTATGTTTGAGCGTTTTGATGCTGATGTCGTCGTCATCGATTATTCGGTACGGGGATTTACACGGGATCATGAAGGGCGCCGTATCTATATGGATCATCAGGTCAAAAGTATTCAGGACTACATCGCTCCTGAGATCCTGAACGACTATTACTGCGTCGACCTTGCCCTGCACTCGGACAATATCTGGCAGACTAAAATGCTACGCATGCAGCAGGATACGATGAGTTACTTCCGCGATCCTATCGATCCTAATGCCCAAGACATCCGCGCCTACATGGATGCCATTAACCGCGAGATGCGGGGTGTGCTCCACATGTGGCCAGAGTAAAAATTTAGGCATGCTTAACGCATAAAAACAGTCCTGACAAAATCCTTGGCGATACCGTCAGACATGTGAAGGAAAGCCTCGCGCGTGGCCTCTTCGTATCGCAGATGATCGTTAAACTTAGTGGTGACGCCGCTGGCGGCGTGGAGCGCCCTGAAGCCCGAGGTGACTGGATATACCTTGCGTGCAATGAGCTGGCGTGTGCTGAGATTCCAGGCTTCTACTTCTACCACTGTAGTGAGAGTGCCCTGATCACGAAACTTACCAGCCTGAGTCATTTGGTTGAAATCACTGGGTACAGGTGGGGGGCCCCCGTCAAATGCCTCAGGGTCCTTGACCTTGACCACACCGCGACTATTCAGATCATTGTCGAGGTTGGTGCCTACCGCTGTCACGCTGGCCGCGCGCACGTGGGCCCTCACCAGGGCATCGGCTTGACTTTGACTGACCAGCTGCCAGTGACCATCGGCCGCAAAAGCACGCTGCAGACTCTGCCACAGCATCTCATGCGGCAGCACTTCCTGGCTGGTGTCAAACACGGCTTCCACCGCCACTGAGTGTACCCCAGCCGGCAACTTAACGTGCCGGTTGGTAAAACGGTAGGCACACCCGGCGAGGACAAATGCTGGCAACAAAAAAACCAAGATTTGACCAACTTGCCATAATGGCTTGTTCGCTTTTTGACATGGATCAAATACACTCAAGAGTGAGCAGCCCCCAAAACTAACTTTCTTACTTCCTGCGAGGCATAGTGTATGCGCTTATACGGCCCCGACAAGGACAAATTCACCAGCAGTTTAGTGGTCTCATCGCAAGCTGCGGCTGAGCGTGATATCCAGAACTGGCTCACCGAGAATCAACAGGATGCGGCTATCGACGGCGACGGCTGGACCTGGCGCATCGCCGTCAGTGTGAATCAGGCCCCCGACCCGTCCGATACACGCCGCATGGAGTGGCACCTCAAAATTCAGCTCTGCACCCTAATGACAGCGGCTGACCTGGTGGAGGGCGGTATCCTCAGTAGCGAGGGTGATGCCAGGATGCTGAGCTTAATTGGCGAAGAGGCTGTCCCCATGGCCATGAAGCCGACCCGGCACAAGGTTGCCAGTGAGGCTGCAGCCCGCACCGTCCTCAGCGAGTCCCTACCCAGCCTGAAACGCACCTTTGCCGGGTATCAGTTGCACGCCATCAAGCGTGCCTTGGTCCACCGGTGGGTCGACCAAAGTCTGGCATTCGGTGGTCGGGATTCGAAATTTGGTTGACGCTGGGCAGCCAGTTTTAATAATGGTCAGATGGCAGTAAACAGGTCACGGTGGTGCCATGGCATGGCACAGCCTTACACTTCCCCTTTGCTGAAGGCTAACTAATGGATCTCGTTCCAGAAAACCTTGGCGGCGCCGTCGTTTTCAACCTCAACAGCTCGTGCGGCTCCAACAAAGCTGTTTGTGGCAACTGCGGTGACTTTGCCGTGGCCATTCACAATTGGCTGATGAACACCGAGGTTCGCTACGTCTTGCTTGATCTGCAGGATGAAAAAGAAATCTGCCCAGCCTTCCTCGAGGAGATCATGCAGCTCGCCCGTCGCCTCAGGATTCCGTTCCTGTTCGCTGGCGTTATGGACAAGCCTCGTCGCATCCTCGAGTCCTACGACTTCACCAATAAGTGGCCGACGTTTGTCACCCCCGAAGAGGCGATTGCCTTCTTGGAGGACAAGCACCCCGGCACCACCAAGGTATCGCTCGAGGGCTTAGAGTTTGGTGTAGCCATCGCGACCAGTCGAGCTCGTAACGCCGTGCTGACTGATGGCGGAGAGGCCGAGGCTGAGGCGGCGGAGTGATCTTGAGTTAAAAAGTAAACGAGTGGTCATGGATGCGACCGCTCGTTTGTTATTTACTTACCAGCACTCGACCTAATCCGACGCCTTATCCAAGTCCTTGGCGATAATCTGCAGATTTTCCCGCACCGTCGTTAACTGCGTCGCTTCGGGAAAGTGCTTGAGCGCATCCTCGAGATAATTCTTGGCCTGCTTGAGATAGATGGCGCGCGTCTTCGGATCAGCGATAGGGCGCGCTGTTTGGAAGGCTTGCGCGGCCTTGCGGCGCAGCTCTTGAACGCCGAGATTACTGAACTCCTTGATCTTCTCCTGAGCCTTGGCGTGCGCGGGGCTAGTAACAGGAATCATGCCTGCGCGCTGCACAGCTGCCTGGAAGTCACCCTTATCGGCGAGAGCTTGAGCCTGGTCCAAGGCATTTTCGCCCACCGTTGCCATCGGTGCTGGTACACCGAGCACTGGAATCGCGCCCGGTGCCGCCGAGGCAGGTGGACCTGGAAGCTGCGCCGATACCGGCGGACCAGCAGGTCCCGTCGGTGCTGTAGCTGTGGGCTGGAGCTCTGCGGGCAGGGTGGAACCCACTTGCTGCCACGCCGTCACATGCTGCCGCAGGGCCGCTTGCACGGCCGTTGTGAAGTTTGCACTTGAAGGAGCCGCATTGAGCGCACCGAGAACCTGAGCCGCTGCTTGTTGCGACGACAACCAAGGATTTTTCTGCAAGGCCTTAGGCATATCGACGCCATGGTCAGCTGCCAATTGCTCTAACGACAAAACTGGACGCGCCTTAGCGACATGCTCCGGTCCGGTAGCAACGATATCACTCTCTTGAAAGGTCGGCGCGGCGGGTACACGCGGCTGCAAGACTATTTTGCTGACAGCCAGAACGCCAATCGCCTCCGCCAACGAACCTACGGGGGGATTTAACGGCAGCCTGGCAAATAATTGGCGATCATTATCGGTGAAGAGTTGCCCCGGATCGACAAGGCGCAGGTATAACCCCAACTGTTCATCGGTACCAGGTCCGGTTGGTGCTACGGGTACAAAGGAAATCACAGGTGCTGGCTGCCCTGCCGGTGGAGTCTTCGAACCCACCTTAGGCGTGGCGAGTGAGGCATCATCGAGCCGTTCGTCATGCTGCCGTTTGGCCATGCAACTGATCAGCTGCGTGCTCAGCGCTAAAGCAATCGCCGCCGCAACACCCGTACGGGAAAGTCGGTTATTGATATACATGCAAGTAGCCATTGCCAACCTCATTAGGACCTCAAAACCCAAGGGACAGCGACGCCAGATAGCGGCGATCTTCGAGCGCTTTTGCCGTCGATGATACGTCAACACCGTAAGTCGCAAAGTCGATTTCAAATGCACCTAAAGCAAAACTGAAACCAGACGTGATAAAACCTTGATTCACACCAAAGCGTATCGAGTACTCTGGAAGTACTAAAGGATTGCCGACAAAGAATTCGACACCAGCATGAATGAGAGCGCTAAACGGCACACTCTGCAGTCCGAACGACTGCGACGCCGTACCAACCGGTAGATTATGAGCATCCAACGCCAACCTTAAATTGGCCGAGCGCGTAATCCTCGGCGTGATCGAAAGCCCGACGCGCACATCGGTCGGATCGAGTACCGACAAGGCATCGGCGTTGCCAAAGGTACCCTGGAACTTATTGCCACATACATTCTGACGAGTCTGTGTGTAAGGATTTAAGTAATCCGCCTTGCATCCTGTCGGTAGATTGAGCGCAGCAACACCGATGGTGGGAAACCAGAAATCTGCCACGGTGTACATAAAACCAACGTCGATGCCGAGCCCGTCGGCTCGGTTGGAGTCCTTGCGGAGGTACTCGTTCAGGGCCTTTTTATCGACTAAATTAGCTGAGGGAATGCGGTTTTCGTAAGCATAGCGAGACACTGGCCTAAGCTGCAGGGCTGCATTGAGTCGATTCGACGGATTATTCCACCCCAGTGTGACTACTGCGCCCACATCTGATACGGCATTCACTGCTGCGACATTGGTGGCATCGGATTCAATGAGGGCCGAAACTACCGTGTTCGAGTAGACTCCGAAAGCTACCGGGCTTTGCCGACCAAAATCGAACAATGACACCGGGAATAAGGCGCCGCGAGCCCACAGGGGCTTTCCCGTGATGGTACCGGCGCTGCTTAAAACGCTGGCGATACTCTTGTCCTGAGCTCCGCTGAAGGCCTGGTAGAATTCACGCGTATTACCGTTAGCGCCGATCATTAAGTTGGGAAACTTACTAAGACTCAGAACCCCTCGCGTCCGCGCCTTGCGCGACCTGCCGATGCCTGCCGGGTTAGTCCAGACGGAACTCTCGTCATTAGCCACAGCCGTAAAGGCACCCCCCATGCCGAGGGGGCGCACCGCACCGAAGGCCTGACCCGGTATCTCCTCGGCCATAGCGGAGCCGTGCGGCATCAGCAGCAAAGCCAGCGCCATGCCCCAAATCCAACGATTTTGCCTATTCATGAGTCTCAGCCTGGCTGGCCATCGTCCGCGCCAGCATCTCAAGGTCTTCACTGTGCTGTCTCAGGCGCCTGATCTCATGCTCCCGTGCCTGCAACTGCTCACGTAGCTGGGTGGTCTCCATCTCACGCTGCGCTTTGAGAGCCGCAAGCTCGGCATCCTTGGCCTGAATCACCGCATCCTTCATCTGCACCAACTGCTCAGACATCGCGCACACGCGCTGCATCGACTGCTCGGTCAGTTTGAGGATCTCACGATTCTCCTCTTTAGCTAGGCTTAGATGATCAAGCAGAAGAGCCAGCTCTGGAGTCTGCCCACGCTCGCCGCTCAGGCTTAGATAATCGCTGCCATTGCGTTCCGCTGTGCCAGCTGCCCTGGTCCCTGGGTCACTTGAACCAGGGAGGGGGGGTAGGTCGGCAAAGGGATGCTCCGACGTCTCGGGGCTGAAAATCAATAGCCGCCCCTGCTGCATGCGCCCAAGGAGCTCGCCCCGCCTGATCTTCTGCCAAACCTCATCGACACTTAGGAGGTGGCGTTCAGCATAGGCGTCGAGGGGCATGCCTTCGTCGCCGCTAAAATCCGGAAGCCCCTGACTCGATTGCTCTTCTGGGACTTCTAGTCGCATATCCCCAGTCTCGAGCTGACCTTTTGAAGCCGCCTCGCGCATGCATCCCTCGTAAGTAAATCTGCTAGCCCTATCATTTTTAACTCAGGTTTCTGGGGTGTGCAACCGATGACCCGAACGGGACGGTGGCGGCTCCACTGCTGTCAACACTGCAGCCGCTCCGACACGAACCATCTGGGGACGGGCGATGGCCAAGTTGAATATGTTTAAAAAGCGCAAAGGTGTTTTACCACTCCTGGCAATCTGCCTCCTGATCAGTCTGACTGCGATGGGGACGCTCTACCACCATTACTCCCATCCTAGCGACATGAGCGCCATCGGCATGATTGAGAACCGTCTCTTGGACCTGCGCTTTCGCTTGCGCGGGCCTCGCGCTGCAAGCGGCAAGGTCGGCATTCTTGCGATTGACGAGAAGTCGCTACAAAAATTTGGCCGCTGGCCCTTTGCCAGACGCCACTACGCTCAGATTTTCGCCAATTTAAAAACGCTTGGTGTTGACTGGGTCGGTCTCGACTTGGTCTGGAGCGAAACCGAGCGCACTTTGGTCGAAGACGTCGCCCCTCAGCTCGAGCGCCTTGCTAAACTCGATGACGGTAACTGGGCCGCTGCGCGCGCCGCAATCAGCAACATCAAGGATGCACTTGGCGCCAGCCCGGGCGACCAGTCGGTCCATGACACCATTGCACGCTACGGCAAAGTTGTGCTCGGTTACGCGTTCTATGGTACGCGCCACGAGTCCGAGCAATTAGGTGCAGAACCCTTCCGCGGGTTAGATCTGATGACGGAATCAGCCATTCAGGGTCTGATTTTACCTGACAAACAAGAGCTCGATGATTATCCCGACATTCGCGCCTATGGGCTCATCGCCAACATCCCCCTGATCGCGCAGGCAGGAAAAAACTTCGCCTTCTTCAACAACGAAATCAGCGCCGACGGGATCTACCGCTGGGCGCAGCTTGTACGCAATCTCAACGGTCAACTGATGCCGTCCCTCAGCCTCAAGATGGCAGCAGCTATGACGGGACGGGAGCCGGTCGTTTTCTTCGACAACTACGGTGTCTCAGAAATTAGTTTACTCAATCCAGCCGACGATACCGATATCATCAAGATACCCGTTGATATGGTCGGTCGTGGGCGCGCACTCATCAATCATCTAGGCTACAGCCAGTCGATCGAGCACTTCAGCTTGGCCGACATCTACGATATGACGCTCAGCGACGCGCAGAAGCAAAAGCTAAACGGCATGAGTCTAATTCTCGGACCGACGGCGATTGGTATCAACGATCTCCGCGCCAATCCATTTACCGCGGCGTTTGACGGTGTCGAGCAGCATGCGACCGTGATCGACAATATCTTGTCGCAAACTTTTATGCGCCGCACTGAGAGTATATTCAAAACTGAGATGGGTGTGATCGCTGGGATATTTCTGCTCTTCACGCCACTCATGATCTTCAGCTCCGCTGCAGTTTCGGGCATGGGTGTCATCGTCTTTCTTTGTGGTTACTACTTCTTTGACAAGTATTACTGGTTTAGTCGCGGTGAATGGGTATACATCGGCATGCCGATGATACAAATGCTGACGCTGTTCATTAGCACCACACTCTATAAATACCTGACCGAAGAGCGCGAAAAGAAAAAGGTCAAAGGCGCCTTCAGCATGTACCTTAGTCCAGACGTCATCTCGCAGGTACTTGACGATCCAAATGCCCTGAAGCTTGGCGGCGAGAAAAAGGAGCTCACTGTATTCTTCTCAGACGTGCGCAGCTTCACCACAATCTCCGAAAGCTTATCGCCAGAAAAACTATGCGAGCTCATGAACGACTACTTCACCCCGATGACGGCGATCATTCTACGGTCAGGTGGCGTGCTCGATAAATACATCGGCGACGCCGTCATGGCCTTTTGGGGTGCACCGTTGCCGGTCGCGGGACACGCAGAAGTTGCCGCTCAATCAGCGATTCAGATGCTTTTTGCTCTCGATAAGCTCAAAGCTGATCTGAAAGCTAAGGGTTTCCCAACGATCGATATAGGTATCGGCCTCAACACTGGGTCGATGTCGGTTGGTAACATGGGATCTAACGAGCGCTTTTGCTACACCGTCATGGGCGATGCCGTAAACCTCGGGGCCCGCCTAGAGGGACTGACCAAGGAGTACGGCATTAAGGTCATGATCAGCGAGTTCACCCGAGCGCAAATCAAGCGCCCAGATTTATTCGTGCGCGATCTCGATGACATAAGAGTAAAAGGCAAATTGGAACCGGTCAAAGTCTTTGAGCTCATGCGTCCGGACGCATTACCGCAGGAGCAAGCGATCAAAAACCTGATCGGTGAATTCGAACTCGGTCGTGCTGCCTATCGCCAGCAGGATTGGCCGCGCGCCAAACGGCAGTTCACGAGTTGCCTCACTATTCGTCCGGATGACGGCCCAGCCAACCTCTACCTGGCGAGGATCGCAGAGCAATCACAAAGTCCAGCCATCCCGAATTGGGACGGTGTCTACACCTTCAAACACAAATAAAGTAAGGAGGAAAGCTATGCGACAGAATACCCGGGGCTTACGCCTAAACCCAGCTTGGATTAGAGCGCCGCGCGTGAGTCTTGATCTCGAGGTGCGCTCGAAGACGATCGGCACCAACACTGATTACCGGCTCTTTACTGCTGACGTTTCACGCTCAGGCATCTTACTTGTGTGGGAGCGCGAGAGCCGCGTCCCATTCATCGTCAATACCCTCATTGAAATGACCATCGACCCTGATGGAGCTTGCCTCGACAAGCCGGTTAGTTGCCTCGGCAAAGTGGTCAGACGGGAAGCCACAGGCACCGCTGGTGGCCACGGCACTAGACTCGGCGTGCAGATCGTGCAAATTGAGCATGGCGATCAGCATGCATGGGAAGGCTGCCTCAGCGAATTAGAGAAGCGCTACGGCATCGAGCCTGAAGGCAAGACTGTGGCTTGAGGCATCGCGCGGAAGTCGCCATAACCCGGTGTCTCAATTGGTGCTCTATGTTAAATATGATATCTCTAAACTAGAGTTCAACCCCCTGCGAAAGACGAGGCCCATGGCAACGACCAGCGACAGCAAGAGCACACGGAGTCACAAAAGCGCAGCAGTCCTCATCATCGGCGCTGGTAATATGGGCGGCGCTCTCGCTAAGGGCCTTAGTGATTCGGGATTCACCGTAGCCGTGCACGATATCCATAGTGCGCGCGTCGATGAGCTGTGCAAAAAATATGACGTGCGGGCAGTCACCACGCCTGAGGTTGAATTAGCTAACATTGATGCGCTGATCTTCTGTGTGAAACCACAAGACTTGGTCACTGTCACCCAGCCTCTAGCCGGCAAGATTCGGCCCAATACCCTAGTAGTGAGCATACTCGCCGGCACTCCCATCGCTGCGATTGAAGAAACGCTGCGATTTCAAGGCGGCGTCGTCCGGGCGATGCCCAATATAGCCGCGACCGTACACGCCGCTGCCACCGGTATGAGTGCCAGTCCTGCATGTACGGACGACCAAAAGATTTTAGCGGAACGCATCTTTCGCGCCATTGGCGAAGCTGACTGGATTAAGGAACCGCTGCTCGACGCCGTGACTGGACTTTCGGGCAGTGGACCAGCATATCTTTACATGGTGATCGAGGCCTTGACCGACGGCGGCGTGAAGATGGGTATCCCACGGGCCCAAGCCGCGCGTCTTGCCACTCAGACGGTACTAGGCTCAGCGCTCCTCGTGAAGGAGACTGGCCTTCATCCAGCCATCCTACGCGATCAAGTAACGACACCAGGCGGCACCACCATCAGCGCCATCCATGAATTAGAAGACCGCGGTCTTCGGGCCATGCTAATCAGCGCCGTAGAGACTGCGACCAAAAGATCGGCGGCGCTGCGGAGCAAATAGGATTTTGAATTCTCCGCGGATTGAGAAAAATTAAGTCCAGGTAATCACTCAAAAATACGATGTTTATCGGGGTTCGCTAAAGTTTGGTCCTCAAAATGCCGATAACTACCCATAAGTTCGCCTAAACCTAGAGGACCCACCAAACTATCCATCGGATCCTCTCCTTTATCCCCCCAAGGGAAGGAGTGCTTGTGTCAACTTCGTCTGTCGTTCGGAAGGTCGTCAGTGTTCCAGTTTATGCAGCGGTACTCAGCACAATGTTAGTGGCGTGCGGCACCGTAACCGTCAAAGAAGAGCGCCGGGCAAAAGGGCTACAGTCTGCCACCGCTGCCGGTAACGCCGACTCTACAGCAACGGAACAAGCTAAACGCGATGGTGACATTGCAGCCGTGAACCGAGGTTTAGCTCTAACGCTCCCAGCAGAGATGCCTAAAACCGTCGATACGGTCAGCATTACGCTAATCTCTGAATTAAAATCCGAGCCAGTACCAGTGCCAGCTCCAGTTCAAATTTTGCCTGCTGACATTAAACCAGAACCCACTAAAATACTTCCATGCAGTTATTACTTTGGTAACGGTGGTGGTGGCCTTCCCATAGAGGGCTGTGGCGGAGGTGACATCGGTGGTTTGCTCAAGAGCCTCCCTTGGCATAACGGACTTCAAGAAAAACATCCGCTAGCTGCCGCGGGTATTAGTCAGGCAGCTCATCACGAAAAAGATCATCACAGTAAAGCTCATCACGAAAAAGCCGCAATAAAATCCAAAAAGCACGGGCCGGCTGCTCGCGTCGGCAAGGGTCAAGCCATCCAACCGGTAGCATTTGTCCCATTACACTGGCTAGATGACACGCGCCCTGCGGGTTCGTGCGGCTTAGGTTCCGATCTGAAGGACAACGATCCACTAGCTGCTTTTCTAGATTCCGATGCAGGGACTAATATTTCCTTTAACACACTGAACTACTATTTCGGTTCCGATCAAAAGGAATTCGCCGTCGAAGACCTCGAACCAGGCACCTACGTGGTCGTGATCGAGCTTATCGATAGCAAAACCGGCAAAGTGATCGAGAGCGGCGAAACTAAAGTCGTGGTCGAGGCTGGCAAAGTCGCTGCTGCGAAAGTCAAATTAACCACGGTTCCAGCGACCACTGGTGGCGTTGTGATCACCGTCGAGCGCGCGCCGACTGCAGCTGTTACGCAAACTAAAAAATAATTAGAGATATCTAAAAAACATCTCGGTGCAGTCAGCGGTGCAACTAACTACACCGAGATGTTTCTTTTCACCCTAATTCTTCTACTTAAAAACATCCTCGTCGCATTGCTGGCACAAACGCAAGTCAAAGCACAACTTTCCGCATTATCTGAGATGAGGCAAATAAACGCTAAGCAATTACATAATAAAATAATGTTTATTATTAAATGCTCAATGGTGCCTCTAAAAATGCCGATAGGAAAACATCATTTCGGTACAACCTAGAGGACCCACCAAACTATACATCGGATCCTCTCCTTTATTCCCCAGGGAAGGAGTGCTTGTGTCAACTTCATCTTTTGTTCGTAAGGTCGTAAGTATTCCAGTATACGCAGCGGTACTCAGCACATTTTTAGTGGCGTGCGGCACCGTGATAGTCAAAGAAGAGCGTCGGGCCAAAGGGCAGCAATCTGCCAATGCTAGCGGTACTGCCACCGCAGCGGAGCAGGCTAAACGCGACGGCGATGTCGCTCTCGTGAATCGCGGACTAGCTTTGACGCTCCCAGCAGAGATGCCTAAAACCGTAGATACGGTCAGCATTACGCTAATCTCTGGAGCAAAAACCGAGTTTGTACCAGCACCACCGTACGCGCCTGCTAAAGGTTGGCCATGTGGGGCCTACGAGTTTCAAAAATTTCCTCGTGAAATTTTTGCAGATCAAAAACCCTGCAGCCTCATAGGAGGCAGGCCTGGGCATATCGGAGTCCTAGAGAAACATCCGCTTGCTTCTGCGAGCCTAGCTAAGGCGGCGACTAACGGAAAAAACCATGGCGAAAAAGCCGCAAAAAAATCTAAGAAAGAGGGACCCACAGCTCGCGTCGGCAAGGGTCAGGCAGTCCAACCAGTAGCATTCGTCCCGCTACATTGGCTGGATGAATCCCATCCAGCTGGTTCGTGCGGCTTCGGCTTCGGCTCCGATCTGGAAGAGAATGAGAACGATCCGTTGGCCGCCTTCCAAGACTCGGATGTCGGCACCGCGATCTCACACAATACTCTAAACTACTACTTCGGTTCCGATCAGAAAGTATTCGCCGTTGAAGACCTCGAACCAGGCACCTACGTGGTCGTGATCGAGCTCATCGACAGCAATACTGGCAAAGTGATCGAAAGTGGCGAAACCAAAGTCGTGGTCGAGGCTGGCAAAGTCGCTGCTGCGAACGTCAAGCTAACCGCGGTTCCAGCCACGACTGGTGGCGTCTCGATCACTGTTGAGCGCGCACCGGTGGCACCAGCCGCTAAGTAAAGTAATTAGTCACCCTAAAAAACATCTCGGTATAGTCAGTAAGGAAGCTGACTACATCGAGATGTTGCGTTTCATCCTACTTTTGAAACTTAAATACCAGCTCGTCACCGTCTAGGTCGACGGTCACCTCGCCACCACCACTGAGCTTGCCAAATAAGAGCTCATCGGCCAGACGCTTTTTAAGTTTATCTTGGATGACACGCCCCAGAGGACGCGCACCGTAGGCTGGATCATAGCCGGTACGTGCAAAATAACGGCGTGCCTCATCACTAACGGCCAGCACGACGCGCTGCTTGCCAAGACGCCGGCCTAAGTCCGCAATAAATTTGTCGACCACTTTGAGTATAATTTCTTCCGCCAGTGGTTTGAACGAGATGATGGCATCCAATCTGTTACGGAACTCCGGACTAAAGGTATCCTTAACTGCCTGGCTCTCGCCGGCGCCCACACCTAACTCACGCTTAAAGCCGATGGCGCCATGGAGCAGCTCTCTTGCCCCCGCGTTAGTCGTCATGATGATGATGACGTTACGGAAGTCGGTCTCGCGCCCATTGGCGTCGGTCAATGTGCCGTGATCCATCACCTGCAGCAAAATATTTTGAATGTCAGGGTGAGCCTTTTCAATTTCGTCCAGTAGCAGTACGGCATGCGGATTCTTATTGATGGCCTCAGTCAGCAGACCACCTTGGTCGAATCCGACGTATCCCGGAGGGGCACCGATGAGGCGCGAAACGGCATGCCTCTCCATATATTCGGACATGTCGTACCGCACAAATTCGACACCCAAGATATGAGCAAGCTGCTTTGCCACCTCGGTCTTGCCCACGCCCGTAGGTCCAGCGAAGAGGAAGCTGCCTATGGGCTTCTCCTCATCCCGCAGTCCACTGCGCGCCAACTTAATCGCGGCTGCGAGAGCGTCGATCGCCTGATCTTGGCCAAATACAACTGTTTTGAGCTCCTCGGCCAGATTTTTCAAACTCTCGCGATCGGTGGCGCTGACCTTTTGCGGCGGTATGCGCGCCATCTTGGCAACCACGTGCTGAATCTCGGTCGGTGTCACACGCAGTGGCTTGCCGTCCTTAGACTTGCGCGGCTTCAGTGCAAAAGCTGCACCGGCCTCGTCGATCACATCGATGGCCGAATCGGGTAACTTGCGCTCGCGCAAATGACGCTGCGCCAGCTCAGCTGCTGCCCTCAGAGCCTCGGCCGTGTAGGTGATGTGGTGATGCTCTTCGTACTTGGACTTTAATCCTTTAAGGATCTTGATCGTATCGGCTAGCGAAGGCTCGTCGACGTCAATCTTCTGAAAGCGACGCGCCAAGGCGTGATCATTTTTGAAGTGCTGCCGATATTCTTTATAGGTCGTCGAACCAATGCAGCGCAACTGACCAGAAGATAGGGCGGGCTTCAGTAAATTCGATGCATCCATAGCCCCACCGGATACCGAGCCAGCACCAATGACTGTGTGGATCTCGTCGATAAACAAGATCCCCTTCTTGCGCTTGAAAAGCGCCTTCATCAGATCTTTGAGGCGCTGCTCAAAATCACCCCGAAAGCGGGATCCAGCTAGCAGAGTCCCCATATCGAGCGCGAAGATTTCCGCGTCTTTGAGAGCTGGGGGTACTTTGCTCTCCGCTATGCGAAGCGCAAGCCCCTCGGCAATGGCCGTCTTACCGACACCGGCATCGCCGACGTAAAGCGGATTGTTCTTGCGACGGCGACACAGGACTTGAATCGTCCTCTCAAGTTCAGCATCCCGGCCGATCAAAGGATCGATCTTACCAGCGCGGGCGCGAGCCACTAAATCCGTGGTGAAAAGCTTAAGTGGATCCTTGCCAACGCGCCCTGACCTCGCCCCCTCTTCGCCTGCCTCCGCTGCTTCCTGGGCCTGCTCGTCATCGTCCTCGCCCTGATCTTGATCACCAGGTGGCAAACTCCGCTGGCTAGCCTCACCCTCCACATCAAAGTCGACGCCTGGCTTGACGACGCCGTGGGCGATGAAGTTGAGGATGTCGATGCGACTTATATTCTGTTTTTTCAAAAAATAGACGGCAAACGACTCGCGCTCAGAAAATATCGACACGAGCAGATTATCGCCACCGATCTTATCCTTACCGGCGGCACGGACGTGCTGGGCCGCCCGTTGGATCACCCGCTGAAAGGCAATCGTTGGCTGCGGTATCTGACCAGGCTGCAAGACGTCGGCGGGATAATTCTCCGCAAAAAAGTCCTCGATATACTGGCGCGTCACGTCAACATTGCCACCGCACGCCCGCATGGCACGAATGGCAGAGTCGTTATAAAGGAGCGCCAGTAAAATATGCTCTACAGTCACAAACTCGTGACCGCGACGAGCTGCCTCGCTCACGGCCAAATTAAGGCTGATCTCCAACTCCGGACTAATCATGGACCGAACTCCTCAAGCACGCTCGAGCGTGCACTGTAGAGGATACTCCTGTTCGCGAGCTGCTTCCGTAACTTGTGCTACCTTGGTCTCCGCTATCTCGTAGGGATAGATGCCGCAGAGGCCCTTGCCCTTATGATGCACGGCTAACATGATTTCTGTAGCCTGCGCCTGAGTTTTACCAAAGAATCTGACTAAAATATCGACGACAAACTCCATGGGAGTATAGTCATCGTTATGTAAGAGCACTTTAAAAAGATGCGGCCTCTGGACGCGTACATCACGCTCCGTCAAAACCCCACCCTGACTACTCTGATCGTCCTGTTCCATAGCGCTACGGATACCCCGCCTACTCTCTGGTTCCCTTTAGTTCTACCTGGGATCTCTGCGCTTGGTCCATCACTCAATGCGCACTACTACGCGCCGGTTGATTGATCGCGCTCGTTTTAGCGCCTCGCCGGTCAATCCCTTAGTGCTAACCTTGGGTTTAGTATGAGCATAGGCGTGTACGGTCATACGATTTTCGTTAACCCCTCTGGCTTTAAAGGTGTTAACCAAGGCGATACCCCTTGAGGAGCTCAGCTCCCAGTTAGAACTGTAGCGTCCCTTGCCGACGGGAACATCATCCGTGTGCCCCTCGAAGATAAGACGATATTCCCCCGGTGCCGTGGCTATAGCCTCCAGCACCACGCCCACTTGCTGCTTGGCCACAGGATTTAGCTCGGCAGAGCCAGGGTTGAAGATCAGCTGATCACGAAACTCAATACTCAGGCCCATAATATCCGAATTGACTGAGGCGACGGAGTCCAGGTTTTTCTGCCTGATGAGATTGCGAATCTTATCGGAGAGTGTCTTAAGGTTTTCTACGGGAACCTCTTTAGCGTCGGGATCCTTCTTGGTGTTCTGCTCCTTGATCGCGCTACTGAGATTGTCATACTTGTGCTTATCTGGCGTCGAGTAGGCGAGCTGTAGGACAAAGAACGACATGAGGATCAAACTCATATCTGAAAATGACATGAGCCAAAGGCCTTCGCCCTTATGCACACGCGATTTTTTTCGAGGCGCGGTGGCGGCGAATTCGCCACTAGAGGACGTTGACTGCTCGGTCGTATCGGCCATCAGGCGCCTCGCTTATCGGCTGAGCCCGTGCCGCCACCCTTGTCTTTTTCCTTGTCTTTCGCACCGTAACTTTTGACCAAGTCCTTCAGGTGCATAGAGGACTTCTTGCCCTTGATGTTGAGGACACCCTCAACAACCAGCATATCTACTTCAAGGCTGCGCTCTGCTTCGAGAGCAATCTTCTCTGCCCAGGGGCCATAAATGATCGTACCTAGTCCCAGACCGTACAGGGTGGTGATCATAGCCAGAGCCATATTTGAGCCGATTTTTGCCGGATCACCCATGTGTGACAACATGCCGATGAGACCCATCAGCGTTCCGATCATGCCTACGCCTGGGCAGAGACGAGACATGTTGTCGAATAGACTTGATGCAAGCTGCATACGCGTTTGTTTCAAGTTGATACGAGCCATCAGGTTGTTGCGAATCTCATCGGGCTTAAAATCGTTTACGATAAGTGCGAGCCCATCGCGTAGCAGGTCGTACTTGGCCTTGTCGCGATATTGAATGATCACGCCGAGGCCGTCGCTGCGAGCCGATTTGGCAGCATTGGTCAAAATTTCGATAACCTCTTCGTGGAGTTTAGCCTGACGGTTGAACTGAGCGGAAAAAAGCAGGCGAATCCCTGTCAGGAGATCAGTGAGTGAATGCGAGAGGAGCATGATACTCGGAGGACCAACCATAAGGAGTACAAATGCTGGCATCGAAAAATAGCCGGTAAACCCGCCTTTTCCCTCGTTAAGGAAGGCATATCCGATGGCAAAAATGATGCCGGCTAGGCCGATGATCAGTGACACTTGCGGGAGCCTCGATGCTGAACAATGGGGATCTGAGGATGCACTCCCTTATTTTACGGCTCCCCATCTCCCCTTGTCAGCAGGCAGAAAATGCCGGCTAATCCATACCAGTCCAGGCTTTGGTAGCGATCACGGCGCAGAACGTAAACCTAGGTTGACCTAGGCTCACAATCCATGTAAACCCAAATATGAGTACTTCTATTATATTTGGCAATTAATCGCGGTTTATCAGGTGACTGCCGTCGCCACGGTGAATGCAGCTCGCTCGGAGCCTCAGGCATTAATTGCCTCGCCTTTGGTCGAGGTCGATGGCCATGAAGAAAGCGACAGAGATCAAGTATCCGCACGCGGCAAATTTATTTCAGTTTTGCCGCCGCGTTCTCGATCACAAGTTTGGTGGCGTCCGTGTCATCGATCAAGATATCGGCCAAATACTGGGCTTCGATCCAGCCGACTGCAGCCACTGGAAGCGCGGCAAGAAAAATGTACGCTCCATCCAGGCCATGAAATCCATCGCCGACCACTTAGGTGTCGATGAGCGCCTAGTTATTGATGTGGCATCGGGTGAAATCGATGATCTCGAAGCCTTTCACGAATTCCATGGCTACGGCGCATTTGCTATCGATCCTAGGGCTTACGACACAGCAAAAAAAGAGTTCTACAGGCGCCATGCAACGGACTGGAACAAAGAACTCGAGGCTGAATTTCGCGAAAGTTCAAGTATTAACGAAGCCCAGATCGATCAGGTCGTCGCAGCTATTCATCAGCGCATCAGCTTTACCGAAGCGCCGCTCTACTTGCCGGAGATCTCCGCCGCCTATCAGGACATACAGTTTCTACCAGCTGGTGCAAAAGGAGACGACGCACAAGGCCTAGCGATCGACGTCGCCCGGATAGACGGCAAAACGCAGATTTCCTATCCACAAGGCGCCGAGCTGAAGCCGTTCATGCGCTTCCGGTTGGCCAAGGCTATGGCTAGCCATTTCTTGCGGGATGTCCGTCGCGACAAAGATGCCGACAGCGAGTTTAGTCAGCATCTCCATGACGTACGCAGTAATCTTTTCGCTGCCAAGCTCTTAGCGCCCGCAGGCCTCATTCGCCTCGAGATCGCTCAAGTAAATGTTGCTCGCGATGTAGTCACGCAGCTAGCTGAGACCTTTTGGGTCTCCAAATCACTCATGAACCGCCGGTTGAAGGCCGTGCTACAAAGTTCGCTGACAATTTAATTTGCCAGCGAAACGGCGATAACAACCCAAATATATTAGTATTTATGCCTTCCACGGACGTTGGTAGCGAGCCTCATTTGGCAGCTACGGCAAAAAATTATTTTAGTATTCCCAATCCGTGCCGATAATCCATCTAGGTCAGGGATGTTACAAGACCTAGGGATGGACCATGAAGACGAAACACCCAACCAATCACCTACTGATTCTTGTCTTTGTGTTAGGCCTCTTCGGCACCACTCGTGGTACCGCACAGAGTGACGGCCCTGCACCCGCCGAAGGCACGGCTACCTCAGATAAAAAAGCTAAAGACAAAGCAGCTGATGACGTTGAATCGGATTTCCCACCTGTGCCTGATACTCCTGGGGTGCGCAAAAAGTTTTCCAAAGACGAGGTCAATCGCATTTGCGCGCAGGTCGAGGGGCGCATCATCGCCTTTTATGACGACATTTATAAAGTAGAGCATTGCCAGCGTCGTCCACTACGCGACAACAAGACGGTCTACAACATGCAGCGCGGTGGCACCAGAGTTCAGGATGTCGACAGTGACGTCGTAGCTGCATTGCCCGAGGGCGAGCCTCTCGATGAAGCCACAAGTCTCAAGAACGCACGCGGCTGCGGCAAGCTGGAAGGACATTACATTACCTACTCAAACGTTGATGTTTATTTTGTCGAGAAATGTAAGAAACGTATTTTCCCCGACTGGATGACTTACATTGAGCACCGTGAGCATCGTCAGGATAAAAAAGGTGAGATTTTAGCCTTGAGCGCCATAGAGTTTGAAAACATAGCAACGGGCAAGCCCATTGGCTCGGTGGTAGACGCCCTATTCGCCAAGATGCTTTCGGGAGAGGCTGGCGTCGAGGTCATACCTATAGATGAAGCGTGCGCCGGCCTGGAGGGCAGGATCGCATCCTACTATTCCTATGTTTACCGCGTCGAAAAATGTCGGAAACGCGAAATCAAAAACTCCGAGCTTTACCTCAAAAAACTGGGCGTGGATAATGTCCTGGTCTATGAAATGAGCAGTGAACAGTGGCTGTCGCTACCAAACGGCGCACCAATCACGGCCAAGCCCGACGTTGAACCACAGGCACCCTTAGAGTTCAAACCTAAGTGGCGGCAGCGTTAATCACCGGTCCATCTGCTTGATAGGGTGTCAGCCCCAGGCGCAACCGTATAAAATTTTGACACCCCTACTTCACCTTGCTACATAGCCCAAGCCAGTAATTTCGGCATCTTCCGACTAGTGCCGCAACTGGCCTAGGCTTTGCTCTACTGTAGCTAGCCCCGCCCCCAGCGGTGCTAGTTGCTGATTCTCCCCCTGCCCTAACCTGCCTCCTTGCAGGTCTCTCCCGTGGAAGCTGCTGCCTATGTCGTCCCGAGATTCTCACCGTAAAACCAAGATTTCTCAGCCTGTCCGGCGCTTTCTTACGACCATTATGGGAAAGCCTGCCAGTCCGTCTACTCCCCGTTCCGTCGTTAAGAAAAGTAAGTTCCAGCTGCCTGTTCACCATACTGCCTCTCCGCTGTCTAAAGGAAATTCCAGCATGAAACCCAAAAACCGTCGCTCATTTAAAGCAATGATCATCGCCTTGTTGATCGCCTTCGGTGGCGGCTACGCCATCTACAGAAATCTGTTTACCCCGAAGGTACAGGTACAGCGCGTAGCTCGTCAGTGGCTCGATAACTCAGCTGGCAAACCCTCGGGTTACAGCCCACGCCGCGTGGTATACAGCGGCGCCAAGCATCGCCCCGTCAGAACCTATGGCTGTCACATTCCTCGCACTAAGGCATCCTTAGCCAAGCACGGTAAAAAGCGGACTCATAGCCGTGGCAAGAAGCGCCAGCTAGCCAACCTACGCGGCAGCCACAACTACTACCGCACCGGTTATCACGGATCCAACTGATCCTGTTGGCCATCGAGAGTTTGACGCCCGGCCTTCATCCGCCGGGCCTTTTACTTGACAACCTCACTCTGTCCGTATAACTACCGGTGCCTATGACTTTGACGCGTAAACAAATTTGTAAACTTCGTGGCCTTGCACACAGCCTTAACCCTGCAGTACAGATGGGTAAAGCCGGCTTTGCCGACTCCCTAGTGCGGGAAGTTAAACGCAACCTGAACGATCACGAGCTGATCAAAGTGCGCTTAAGCGCTGATGACGCCGTAGAGTTCTACGATCTTGCTGAGCAGCTAGCTGGGGCTACCGAGGCTTCTTTGGTTCAAACTATAGGCCGTATAGCAGTGCTATACCGCCCTAGTGAGAAGGCCAAGATTCGTATCTAAGGGCGCTTGGATGTCTGCGTTAGTCGGGACCTGACCTTGCGCGCTCGCCTTTTTAGCTCGCGATCGATGAGACTTAACTCGCGACCAGCCTGGCCTGCCACGGCACTGTTTTCCTCTGCACGCCTAACCAAATAAGGCAGCACGGCGGCAACAGGCCCGTATGGGACGTATTTAGATGTCAGGTAACCATGGTGGGCCAAATTAAACGTCAGGTTGTCGCTCATCCCCAGCAGTTGAGACATTTCGATTCTGGAGTCGTTCGCTTGGAGGCCGTGCTTCGTCATGAGCGCGGTTAGCTTTTTGAGCGAAACCTCGTTGTGGGTCCCAGCGAAGACACCAAAATCGCCGATGTGATCGACGCAGAACTCGATCGCTGCGTCGTACGCTGCGTCAGTCGCAGCCTTACTCGGATGAATGGGACTCGGCAACCCCAGGGCCGCCGCCCGCTGCCGCTCTTTCTCCATATACGCGCCACGCACCAACTTCACGCCCACCTTATAACCACCAGCCTTGGCCCGCGCATGACAGGCTTTCAGATAGGCGAGTCGATCTGCACGGTACATCTGTACGGTGTTATATACGACCGGAGTATCGCGATTAAATTCCTGCATCATACGTTCGATGATGCGATCAATGGCAACCTGTAACCAAGTCTCCTCTGCATCAACTAGAATACGTCGCCCGGCGGCTGCGGCAGCTGCACAGAGGGTGTGTACGCGCCTCTCAATGCGCTCTAGTTCCCTCGTCTCTGCGGCGCTCAAAACCTCATCGGTCGAGGCCTTGGCGAGGAGATCAAAGCGCCCGACACCAGTCATCTTGAACACGCAAAAGGGCATGAGTTGCGTCGTCTTCGCCTGCTCAATAGCCCGCTCAGTCTCCACCACTGCCGCATCAAAGGCCTGCTCGTTACCCAGTCCCTCAACGGAGTAATCGAGAACGGAACGGACTCCACTACTGCCAAGAAAGGCCACCTTGCGCTGACAATCCTCGATCGTGATGCCGCCACAAAAATGATCGAACACCGCCAAACGGACTAATGGGGTGATCGGTAGCCTTTTGGTCAGAGCCCAATCAATCAGCGCCGTGCCTGATTTGATCAGCAACGGAAAATTGAATGACGCAAATAGCGCTCTCGCCTTGAGTAATTCAGCCGTCGAACTAGACTCAAAGGCGATCTCGGTGTTGGTAAAATCAAGTTGCGACCTGGTATTCACTAAAGGCGCCTCCCAAATGGTCACCAAGCTATAGTAAAAGTGAGAAGCCTTGCCCACAGCTTTCTCGGCAGCTCCGCCCGCGGCCAAAATACCCCGTATATCTGCTATGATAACTATAGCCCACCGGCTACTCAAGGGAGTCACCATGCCACAGCGATTCTGGCGCTCGGTCGTCGTAGCCGCCGTATGGGCTTTGCCCATCTGGTCCACTGCGGCATGCTTCGGTCCTAAGTCCGACCCGGCCCAATGGCTAGTAGCGAAAGACCCAGAGTCTGGGCGGCCACTCATACCAGTCAAAGAAACAGAGCTGCTATTAGACGTCATGCGGGAGCTACTGGCGGACCGACACAATAATCACGGGAGTGAGGATCATCGGCTCTTACTGATTGAGGAATCGCTACCAATAGCGAAGTCCAAGGCAAAAAAAATGCCATTAGTACCTGCCGCAATTATCAAAGAATTGCCTGGCACCGACAAAGAATGCGTGCGCACTTTGATGCGTCACAATACGCAGCGTTATTTCTTGCCCGCGACCGTAACCACACCAGAATCCGTTGAAAAGGCCAGCATAAGCGAAATCAATCGCTTGATGCATCCAAGCGGCTGGCCAAGCCTTGCCGCGCAGCGCCCCTATTTGAAAGCAATCATCAGCGCTGCGCGCCCAGCCCTATGTAAAAGCGATGGCCTTGCTCTCGTCTATATCGTCTCATCCACGGCAACATCGACTGAGACATGGCTCATACTCACTGAGCTCAAAGAGCCACAGTGGACGATCAAGCAGAAGATCCGCCTAACTGACGTCGATCACCATGGTCCGGCTCAAACGATCATGCCAACCACGCCGCCTCCTACTACTGAACACCGCGATGATGCCAAACCCAAGAGTTAACAGTACTAAAAGCTTACCTAGGGTCTCACGCAGGAACACCTGCCCGAGACTTAGGGATGGCCGATAATCGGACTGAATGATTTTAATCCCGACCATTCTCTTGCCTAGCGTCTGCCCCGTTAACCAAGTCGGAAAAACCACGTAAATCAGGATTGGAGTCAGCTTAATGAAGAGGCCTAACAGGATTAACTTAGGAGTCTGTCCTAAGACCTCAAGGTGCTCTAATTGCCTTGCGAAGGGAATGCCTACCAAGACATTGAGTGGGCCTAAAAATGCGATATCTAAAGTCAGTGCATACCACCTTTGTACAAACGAAGCCGGCTTATAAAGACTCAAATCATCGACGACTTGAAATAGCGGTATACGCGCGGAGCGAAAGCGCTCGGACATTGGTACTAAATCTGGTCGTGCATTCCGCATTAGCTAGCCTTCAACTCCTCTTGGGCATTACTTAGCCATGCACCGAATCTGTCGCTAAGTGGCATATTGGGGTGAGTTTTAAGGTAAGCACTCACACTGCGCATATTCGTCGTGGTGAGCGGTAGACTGGCAATAAGGTCCGCGGCATGCGATGCCACTTCGTCGTAGCGTTTTGATAAGGTGAATTGAAGCAGCAGCATATCAGCCAGTCTGAGAGACAACCAGATTTGACCAGTCTTGACTGCCACATTTATCAACGTGACTAAGGTAGATTGCTTAAGGTTTGCTAAAATGACTTGATAGGGAACACCTATGGGCAGTTTTTCTAGCAATTTATTGGCCGTCATAACGCTTCCACGCTCGATACTTCGTGAGCAAAATTCCGCAAGATGATTTTTTAAAAATCTATCTGTCTGTGCACCAAGCGCAGCGTTTTGTTCGCGCGAATCATGCGGCATCCATCTCAGTGCTGCGGCGCAGCCTAAAGCCCGTGCGCGCAAATTATCGGGGTTACGGGCTAACATTTCGTCCGCAAATTTTAGCTGGTTAGCCAGCCCGCGCATACTCTCTAAGTGCAGGAGGTCATCAATTTCGCTTTCATAAAGAAGACTGGCCGGTAGTTGGCGCAGAGTTCGAATGATCAGCCCCACCCCAACACCCGCCATAAAGCCAAATATATGGGCCATATGGGCTACAGTGCCCAGATGCAACTCACTAAAACCGCTATCCAGGCTTCCAGCTATATCTGCCAATACAAACAGCAGCGGAAATGCATAACGAATTTCAACGTAATAGCTCGTACCCCAATATATTTTACGAGGCAACCAAACTAAAAAGCGCATCTTCGTGTGGAAGAAGAACACGTAAAACATCCCCATAACGGCACTGACGATCGCGGAACCCCCAAGCGAGATCGTATCGCGCCCGGAGAAGTAGTAGGCGTGAATGATCATGCCGACGCTGCCAGCACTGAGTATAGAAATGAGATAAATCCATCGACGCGTTCTTTGCTCCGCATAAATACCAAAAATGAGCAGTGCAAAAATATTCCCCATGAGATGAGTCAAACTACCATGGCGCATTTGTGACCAAATCACTGAGCCGAAATTTACATTCCCCTTCACTAGGCACTGCGCATTGAGACAAACACGCCGTAATTCGCCAAGATAATTTTTCTCAGCTTTAAGATAGGTACTATACGAACCCAGATGCTGCAGCGATTCATTGAGTTTCGTGCGAGCTGTGGCAAATGACCAAATAAGATCTTTATAAAGAAAACATCTTTTGGATGATCCACAATGACTAAAATGATCACGTAATCCTGCTGCTAGGTGTTGCTCTTTACCAAGATTTTCATAGTCCTCAAAAGATAGACGCGCTACCCCTCTGCGTATTGGTGCTTTACTTGGAAACCCAGTTTTGATGAGCACCGCATAACGGGCACACAGCTTGGGTTTGCCGCTATGAGCTTCGCAGTATTCTTGAAATAGATTGCGCGCCGCATCTTTTATACCGCTGCGAGCCGCTGCGTTGAAGATGCCATCGGTTACGCGAGCCTGCGATCGATCAAAAAAGAATACGCATATCCAGGCCGCGGCTAGCAGTAGCGAGACCACTGGCACACGACGGATTTTGGTTCCTAAGCCAAGAGGCAAGATAAACATGAGCGCTTTTCCTCAACCAAGCACACGCGCTCATGTTTTTCGGAAATTACCAAAAAAGCTTTAGGCTAAACCCACGAGTAAATCTTTTTTGTATTAATTACTTTATGTTATGGTTTCCCAGCATCACCAGGACTGCGATCCAACCGCGCAGAACACCCTTAACCAATACGTGCATCCAGGTTGATCGACGACTTTTTTAATCTCGAGCGCCTGCCGCAAACCAACCTGATCACAGCCAGTATTTCTGTCACTACAAATGACATGACGCATGCAGCGCTTAGGCGCATCGTCTTTTTGTTTCAGATCAGTCCACACGGAGCTAAGATGCTGGACGGATTTTTCGGGACAGGCAAAAGTATCGTGAAATTCGTTCGGACAGAAGGCCGAAAGCACTGCGTCCGCACACCCACGACGCGCCATATCCCTAAGTCGCTGGGAGGTCGCAAGATCAGATCCGGAGCACAGGCCTAGCCTGCCATGACAGACATGGGATGTGAGACAGCGATCCAAGCTTGTGCCGGGACGTCGCAGTGCTTTCGTGTCATGGATCACTCCCTGGTCAGCAGCCGCGCATACAGTTTTACTTTTTGCCTGCTGCTGTTCTTGCACGACATTTGCATCAGTCAGCTGCAATCCTTTGATGACCCCGGTACACAGCACTAAACATCCACAAGACTTTGCCTGAAACCCCTGTTTCACACAGGTATCGATAAAAAGTCGGGGATCTCCCATACTAACTGGACACGTTGCAGGCTGGCGCTCACAACTCTGCACCGTACCGCTAGGGTCGTACCACAGTTTCTCCGCCTTGAGGTCGCTACGGTCAGCATCCGACTTATCGATACCACGGCAGTGAGTGATACCAGCCAACAAGATAATTACTGTAATCAATCGCCTTGTACCTATTCGCATCGCTATCCCTTAACTTCAGGAATCTTCAAAACTTGACCCGTTGCCACGTGATTATGACGCAGCCCATTAAGGCGCTTCAGCGTCCGAATCGAGGTACCAAAACGCTTAGCGATGGAATGTAAATTATCGCCATGACGCACACGGTATGCCTCAGTGCCACGCCCAACTTCGACCAGACTACCAACAGATTGCCGATGATCGACCAGTACCAGCCTCATACCCGGTGTGATTTTTGCCGTATGCAAACTGTTAAGCTGCTGAATTTTTTTTACCGACAAACCATAGGTCGAAGCAATCCGCGGTAGCGTGTCACCACTCTCTACTAGATGCATTTGCGGCTTTTCATGCTCCCTTTTTGCCACATTTTTTAGGCCTTTGACCCTGAGCGCCATCAGACGATCTTTGAATCCGTCGAATTTTGGCTGCTCCGTCGCCGGTACCCAAATACGGTACGTTTGCCCATCAGGTGGCGTCATGCCGCGCAAAAGATTGGGATTAATATCCTTAAGCAGCGCCAGTGGGATACCACTCACAGAGGCGATATCGCTTAATCGCACTGGTGCGGGCACTGCGACCGCTGCAAGTTGCGGCATAGACTCAGGGCTCAGGTCGTTGAATCCATACTTTGATGGGTTGTTGCCAATCATGGTAGCCGCGATGAATTTGGGAATATAATTCATGGTCTCTGTCGGCAAGACATGACGCCGCGCCATTTCCCAAAAATCGCGAGTCTTCGACCTCATGATTGTATTCATGATGCGTCCTTCGCCGGCATTGTAGGCAGCAACGGCGAGGTACCACGATTGAAAGACGTTATAGAGATCTTTCATGTAAAGTGCGGCGGCAACCGTAGCCCGCAGGGGATCGCGACGCTCGTCCACATAGGAGTCTATGCGAAGTCCGTAACGACGCCCGGTGTCACGCATAAATTGCCATATGCCAACCGCCTTGGCTCGCGAAGTGGCTGAGGTGGTGAATCCACTTTCAATCATAGCCTGGTAGTAGATTTCTGGCGGAACACCCTGCTCCCGTAAAACAGCTACGATCTGTGGTTTATATCTCTCCCCGCGTTCCAGAAACCGTTGGAAGCGTTCGCGGTCTCGAGAGGTGAAGAAGTCGATCCAACGCTCAACATCCTGATTCATCTCAAGCGGCAACTTAGTCGCTGGATCACTCATCTCGTCCGCGGTCGATGAATCAGCGATCTGCGCTAAGTTAACACTGCGACCAATAGCGGCATTAGCGCTGTCAGCTAGGTGATTATCGTTATTGTTGCTGTCCGTAGACTCACCGCCAACAGCATGTAACGCCAGAGGCTCTTTGGGTGATTTGTCTTCTGTGGCGCAGGCAGCGCATAAGAATACTACTATGCTGAAAACAGCATGGTAGCGCCCGGGCTTGTGACACAAAGCCATAGGTAGTCCTGTTAGTTTGAACTCATTGAGCGTAGACTTGGCCGCGGTGGTTTATGGCTATGAACCTTTATATCCTACCACAACGCGGCGCTTTTGCCTCGCATTTTTAATGCTATAATCCGATAGTTACAGGACTATTTCTCACAATTAGTCGTTTACTTAATCAGCGCTAACTCCAGCTAAACCCGTTCATCGTAGCCTAAGTTCGGGGCTAGCCACCGCTCCACGTCGGCGACTGAGAACCCCTTACGCGCGGCGTAGTCTTCAACCTGATCACGACCTATACGACTGACCCTAAAGTAATGGGCTGCGGGGTGGGGGAAGTAAAGACCACTCACGGAACTAGGAGGCATCATGGCCATCGATTCGGTGAGTGTGATGCCGACATTCTTCTCGACGTTTAATAGGTCCCAAATGAGGAGCTTCTCCGTATGATCAGGACATGCGGGATACCCAGGTGCCGGCCGGATACCACGATACTCCTCTTTGATCAGCTGTTCCGGCGAAAGCTGCTCAAGCCTGCCGTAGCCCCAGTTCTCTCTGGCTTTTTTGTGCATGAGCTCAGCCATGGCTTCGGCGCATCGATCGGCCAGAGCCTTGGCCATGATGTTCGAATAATCGTCACCGCGGTCCTTAAACCCTTCGGCGTACACGTCTGCCTCTGGGCCAGTGGTAACAGCGAATGCTCCAATATAATCGGCACGCCCTGATGCTACCGGTGCCACGAAGTCGGCTAGGCACAGATACTCGTCACTATCCCGTTTACGTTTTTGCTGCCGAAGAAAGTGTAAAGTCGTCAACACTTCACGCCTGGATTCATCGGCATAAACGAGGACATCGTCTCCTTGACTGGCCGCTGGCCAAAATCCAAGGACCGCTTTCGGTCTAAATCGCTTGTTGGCAAGGATGTCCTTGAGCATCGCCTGAGCATCTTTAAACAAAGCGCGTGCTTGATTACCCCATTTCTCGTGCTCGAGGATTCCGGGATACAAACTTTTTAGATCCCACGCCCAGAAGAAAGGTGACCAGTCTATGTAGGGCACGACAGCCGTCATTGGCAATTCGTCAAAAACCTGCACACCAAGTGCCTCAGGTTTATCAATCTGAACCTGCGACCAATCGGTCGGAAACGCCCTGCCTCTGGCTTCGCTTAGGGGTAACATGTCACGGTCGTCACTCTGACCGGCGAAACGGCGCCTGATCTTTTCCTGATCAGCCTTGAGATTCGTGACAAACGCCTCGCGCTTGTCCGGATTAACGAGGTCGCCAATGACATTGACGACCAAAGACGCATCAGCGACGTGTGCAACGACACCTTCGTACTGCGGCGCAATTTTAATGGCTGTGTGGGCCTTACTTGTGGTCGCGCCACCAACAAGTAGCGGAATATCAAAGCCCTGCCGCTGCATTTCTGACGCGTTATATACCATCTCATCAAGCGAAGGCGTGATGAGGCCACTCATCCCGATCGCAACCGCGCCCACCTCTCGGGCTTTTTCCAGTATCTTCTCGCAAGATACCATCACACCTAGATCGATCACTTCGTAGTTGTTGCAGCCAAGCACGACGCTAACGATGTTCTTGCCAATGTCATGCACATCGCCCTTAACCGTAGCGATGACAAATTTGCCTTGAGTGCGCGTGGTCCGACCTTCAGCCGCAGCTGCCAAGCGCTCCTCTTCCATAAATGGCAAAAGGTAGGCAACAGCACGTTTCATCACGCGCGCACTCTTGACCACCTGCGGGAGGAACATCTTGCCGGCACCAAAAAGCTCGCCGACGATTTTCATCCCGTCCATCAACGGCCCTTCAATCACATCGAGCGGTCGCGGGTACTGCTGGCGCGCTTCTTCCGTATCTACATCCACAAAATCGGTGAGACCCTTGACTAATGCGTGCGCCAGACGTTCCTGGACGGTACCGCTGCGCCAGGTTTCTTCTTCCTTGGTCTTGGCTTTCCCCTGATTTTTGACTTTCTCAGCATAATCGATGAGGCGTTCAGTAGCATCTGGCCGTCTATTGAGGAGCACATCCTCAACCATGACCAAGAGCTCTTTATTAATCTCCTCGTAGACCTCCAGCATCCCGGCGTTGACAATTCCCATGTCGAGGCCAGCGTTGATGGCATGATAGAGAAATGCCGCATGCATGGCCTCGCGCACGACATTGTTACCACGGAAGGAGAACGAGATATTACTCACGCCTCCTGATGTCCGGACACCCGGACATTGTTTTTTGATCTCGCGGACAGCTTCAATAAAGTCGACAGCGTAGTTATTATGCTCTTCCATACCGGTCGCAACCGTTAGGATATTGCAGTCGAAGATAATGTCCTCTGCCGCCATGCCGAGACGCTCGGTCAGTAGCTTATATGCCCGCACACAAATTCTAACTTTGTCGTCCTTAGACGCAGCCTGACCCTGCTCATCAAAAGCCATGACTATGACCGATGCACCGTAACGCATACAAGTCTTGGCGTGCTCGAGAAATTTCTCCTCGCCCTCTTTAAGGCTGATGGAGTTGACGATAGACTTGCCCTGCACGCATCGAAGACCAGCCTCGATCACCGACCATTTGGACGAGTCGATCATGATCGGGACTTTGGCAATATCAGGCTCAGAGGCGATGAGGTTGAGAAAGCGTGTCATGCACGCTTCACCATCGAGGAGGCCCTCGTCAAAGTTAATGTCGATAACGTTAGCACCGTTATCGACCTGTTGTTTAGCAACGCTTAGGGCTGCATCAAAATCCCCAGTCTTGATCAACTGCGCGAACTTAGGTGAACCCGTTACGTTGGTGCGCTCCCCAACCATGACAAAGGGAGCGCGCTCCCCAACCAGAGTAAACGGCTCCAACCCAGCTAGCCGCGTTGCCGGCGGTACGCGCGGCACTTTGCGTGGAGGCAAGGCACGCACAGCATCAGCTATGGCACGGATATGATCTGGGGTCGTCCCACAGCAGCCACCGACCATGTTGATGAAATGCGACTGGGCAAATTCTTTAAGTAGCGCTGATGTATCCGCCGGCTTCTCATCGTAGCCTGTGTCACTCAATGGATTGGGCAATCCAGCATTTGGATAACAACTGACGTAGCAGTCTGCGAGCTTCGACAGTTCCTCGATGTAGGGACGCATTTCTTTGGCACCGAGAGCACAGTTGATGCCAACGCTGAGTGGCTTCGCATGCCTTACAGAGTACCAAAAAGCACTAAGCGTTTGCCCTGAAAGCGTACGGCCCGAAGCATCTGTGATAGTGACCGACAGCATCACGGGTAAGCGCTTGCCGTAGTGGTCAAAAAACTTCTCAAGAGCAAACACGGCAGCTTTAAGGTTTAGAGTATCGAAAGTAGTTTCGGGCAGAAGTAGATCAGCTCCGCCCTCGACCAGGCCCTCAATCTGCTCGTAATAGGTATCAACTAACTCATCAAAAGTAACCGCACGATACGCTGGATTATTGACATCCGGCGATAGCGAGCAGGTACGGTTGGTTGGACCGATTGCGCCAGCAACAAATGCAGTGCGTCCCGGATGGCGTCGCTCAAACGCGGCGACTGCTTCCTTAGCAATACGGGCGGCGGCGACGTTAAGTTCCCGCGCGATGCTCTCGAGCCCGTAGTCAGCCTGTGCAATGGCCGTACTGCTAAACGTGTTCGTTTCGATAATATCGGCGCCAGCCTCGAGGTACTGGAGATGAATTTCCCGAATAATATCCGGTCGCGTGAGGACAAGGAGGTCGTTATTGCCCTTGAGATCCTTGGGGTGATCGCGAAAGCGCTCGCCGCGAAAGTCCGCTTCGTCCAGTTTGTACTGCTGAATCATCGTGCCCATAGCACCGTCGATGATCGCAATACGCTGCGCCAAAATATCACTGAGCTGTTGCTTCGCCACCGGTAAGATCACTCCCAAATTGTATATCCGAAAGACTGCTCCAGCGCCTGCACCACTTCGGCTATTGGTAAACCCACGACATTGGCATAAGAGCCTTCTATCCGCTCAACCATGTAACTACCAATGCCCTGCGCCGCATATCCACCGGCCTTATCGAGGGGTTCGCCGGTACGTACGTAGGATTCAATTTCCCTCTCACCCAAAGCTTTCATGAGCACACGCGTGTGCACAGCAAATGTTTGCAGGTGTGTCCTGGGTCCTAGTGCGGCCTGCAGGGTCACACCGGAAATCACAGTGTGCCAGCGACCTGACAGACGCCGTAGCATCGCCTTGGCATGGGCCGCGTCAGCTGGTTTTTCTAAAATCTGGTCGTCCAAGACGACGATTGTATCGGCACTAATAACAATCACACCGGACGACGAGGGCTCCGCGGCGCAGCCATGAGCCACCACCCAGGCCGCCTTTTCCGCAGCATTACGCCGTACGTACGCCTCGGGCATTTCGCCAGGCAACGGCACCTCGGGAGTCTCCGGTTTGACCACTGTATACGTGAGACCAACAGCATCGAGTAGATCGCGACGCCGTGGCGATGAGCTCCCCAACACGAGCTTTGGCCTGCTCTCATTCCCACTCACGCCGTCCGCCTCCTCTACGAAAACTCACCAAACCCGCGTCCTGATTGGCCGCGATGATACTTTAGTTAAGACTCGACTGCCAACGCGATATCGCGGCGCCACCGAGCCCCACCCCAAATTTGCGCCAGCTCATCCACCCGCGCATAGGCTAGTTTTCGCGCAGCAGCGAAAGTACTGGCCCGCGCACACACCGTCAGCACGCGCCCCGTACTAGTGACGCAAACACCGTCCACCTTTTTGGTGACATTTGCGGCGAAAGTCATCACCGAGGATTCCGGAGGATTGGCAAACGCCGCTTCGGGCAGAGATGCCATCATACCGGGATCATTGCCATAGGGATAAGACGCTGCCGCCATAACCACCGCGACAGCGCGCGTTTGCCCTACTGGATGCATGGCTGAAGCTGTAAGTTTCTTGACGCCAGCATTGAGTCCACAACTAGCTGCCATCCAAGCCAGCCAGTCACGGTCATCATAAAGTGCCAACACTTGGGCTTCCGGATCACCCAAACGCACGTTAAATTCAACGACTTGCGGCCCTTTGGTTGGGGACCACATGAGCCCGACGTAAAGGCATCCTTGGTAGCTAAGCCCCTCTTTTTTCAACGCTTTTAAAAGAGGCTGCACCACTGCCTCTTGCACGCGAGCTGCTGCGTCCTCGGGCAGCCAGGGCACTGGCGCGTAGCAGCCCATACCGCCTGTATTGGGTCCCTCATCGCCATCGTTGAGTCGTTTGTAATCAACGGCAAAGCCAAGACTGAGCGGCCCAGCTTCTCCCAAGAAACAAAAATATGAACACTCACGTCCAAGCAGCACTTCCTCAATTACGACCGATGCTGCAGCGTCCTTCATATCTGAGTGGTAAAGGCGTTCAAGACCATTAGTGACGTCAAGGGCATCGCGACAAACGAAAACCCCCTTGCCTGCGGCGAGTCCCGATGCTTTCAATACGACGCCACCTGAGGACTCAAGCGTGTCCAATGCATACTGGCGGCACTCCGCCTCATTGTGGGCGACGCGGTATGCAGCAGTCGGGATTTCCGCCTTTGCCATCATTTGCTTGGCAAACTCCTTTGACGATTCGAGCTGCGCCACAGCTTGCACGGGACCAAAGGTCGGAATTCCCGACGCGGCAAAAGCATCAGCAAGGCCCTCAGAAAGCGGCGCCTCTGGTCCAGACACCACCAAATCAATTTGGGCTTGTTTAGCCGCGACGATCAAAGTAGCAAAATCAGCCGAGGCAGAAATTGGCAAGCTGTCACCGAGTGCCGCCATTCCCGGATTTCCAGGCCACAAGTAAAGTTTGCTTAGAAGTTCAGACTGGGAGATCTTCCAGGCGATAGCGTGTTCGCGCCCACCTTTTCCAATCAGAAGCACGCGCATGCTTAGCCTCCTGCGATGCGTTGTCTACTTTGTGGGATTTCACGCATAGCGCAGCACCCCCACTATGTCAACGTCGGGACTTCACGGAGCAATTTGGTCATGCGGCGGAGCCCTGTTGCAGTCTCAGCGCGAGAGGCGTAGAAATCAATCAAGAGGGCGGGAAAACCACGGCCAATAAAGGTTTGAGGCCAACCGCCGCAATCAGGAGGTAGCGATGAACAAAGCCGATACCGCTGTACCTGTGGGCACCGATCCACGGCTGAAAGCGATGATCTCCGACTCGATCCAGATGCTTGATGAGCTGAGCAAGCTCACTATTCGCCTCACTCAGGTGAGTGACGCCGCAGCGGAAAAAGCGGTACCGACTGATGACGTTGGTGAAATGGAGCGCGAATTAAAAGGCCTACAAGAGCGCCTCACACAGCTAAGCGGCCAGGTGAAAGTAGCGGCCCGCAGTATCGACCAACAAGTGCGGCAGAGCCCATATCTTTTCGCCGGAGCAGCGCTAGGACTTGGCTTTCTCCTGGGAAAGGCGAGGCGGCTGTAGGGATCATGAAATCGCTCGGAACCATCGGCGCTACGCTAGAGTCGCCGGTACCTGCAATAGGTGCTGCGGCACAAGAGAGCTTGCGTAAAGCCACTGGTGAAGTCATCAAGGCACTTATTATCAAGGATCTTGTCACCGCGATTTCAATCGGCGTTCTTGGACTTTTGGCCTACAGCCTGTGCTTGCTGCTTGCCACCGTCCTGCCCCTTGCAGCCGCTACATTTTTGGTTGGCGGCCTCTTTTTGCTCGGACTTTTGCTGCTGTTGCGTCGGTGGGCGAGCCAACGATGACGGCGGACCCACAAGTGCCGGCTTGGCTTTAGCCGGCATTTGCATTTGAGGTAGGACTGACGGAGCTCGCTCCGGGGACCGATCAGACGATGCGAAGCTGTAACGAACGCGTCCGCGATAGTCACCGCGAGCATTAAAGCGCATGTGTGCGAGCTTCTTGGTTACACAGTTAATCGTCGCCAAGTCAGATAAACTGCCACCGGTACGCGCAACGTTACCGACGAGTCCTGTTGATTTTAGTAGCGTAAAAGAAATCTGGAGATCCCCGCTCAAACCAGAGACTTCCTCAAGTCGGTCGGCATAACAAGCACGGATTTCATGATCGTGCGACCGCATCACGCCTAAAGCATTGGTAATTTGTGCCTTACTCGCATTGAGCTCAAGCTTGTAGTACATGCTTATCTCGCGGCGATACCGATAAGTCGCAACCTGTGGTAGCGGCTCCTCTAGCGGCGGGTGCAACTCAGCAACTTTCGCAGCAACCTGCCGCGCTGAGGGCACGTCCACGTCGTCGTTGCCCTCTTTGAAGGTCTTGCAACCGCAGACCAAAAAGCCAACGAGTATAGGCATGAAGACTGTGTTTAAATTCTCTCGCAAGCGCTCCCAACCTCCAAAGAGTCCTACTGAGGCTATCGGCACCTTTTTGCGAAACCAGAGAAGTAAATCCTAAGAGTCCATAATCACGAGAATTATTCTTCGGACATCGTGAATTATGGTATCATAGGAAGATCTCCCCTCTCATCGCATTTCACCCGGATCACCCACACATGGAAACTCCCTCGCGTTCAACCTGGTTGACACGTTCCGCTATCATCATCAGTGATGTCGATGGTGTCCACCGCATGTACTCCCAACTGACGCAGCGATTTCATTGGACCGTTACAGAAACCACGAAATCGCTTTCTTATGCCGTCGATCAAACAAGAAAAGGCGCAGCTAATCTCATTATTGTCGATGATTCCGTGACGTCACCCAGCGGATTTCATGTACGCGCTCTCCTCAATGAAATAACGGCAATATGTACTCCTATTCTGTGCCTACTCCTGCCGCAGCGCAGTAGTGAGGCGCCACTGCTGACCAAAATGGGATTTGAAGTAGCCATCAAACCAGTCACACCTGCGGCATTTTTACCCCACTTTTCAGATCTACTGCAGCGCTGGGAAAAACCTAGTTTCGCCACGCTGCGCCGACTGGGTTATCTGCTCAATCGGGTTACCGATGAACAACTCAATGGGGCTTTATTGAAACTGATGGAGCAGGAAGCCATTCATTCCCTGTGCGTCCAGTCACTCGCCCTCCAACTCAGGAAGGCTGGAAACTTCAGAGATGCCGAGCAGACTATATTAGCCTCGATTAAAAAAGACCCCCGACAAGACGCACGCATCATGAGCCTCGTTGATCTATATCTACACGGATCTATGCCAAAATTAGCTCTCCATCTCCTGACGACACTTAAAACGGCTCATGGTACTTCACGTTTACTCGTACCCGATTATGTTCAAGCCGCACTGATGCTAGGTCAGCTTAACGCCGCTTTAATCTACCTCGAAACCATCGCAAAAAGTGAGTCAGCGGATCCTATGAGCATCGACTTCTACGCGCGCTTACTATTCGCCTCCGGCCGCGATGATGAAGCAGAACAACTCCTTACGCATAGCGGACGATCTTTTAAAAAATTTCAACTAAAGTGGCTAAATGCTGATTCCAGCGGACTTCCAGCTGCTGGTTAGCAGGAGAAGGTTACAAAATGGCAGACTTTAATCAGTTTTGGCAAATTGACCGCAGCATTTTTCTTCACTCTCTAGAGCCGTCGGACACCTTTTTCCCCTCGGCGCTTAAGGAAGACCTTGAACGTCTGCTGCTATTGACTAAGCAGCCCCAAACTGTAGCGTTTCTCATCGGTATGAAAGGCACAGGCAAAAGCACTTATCTTAAGTGGCTCAATTTGCAGTTTCCCGTCGAGCACTACGACACGCTTTTAACTACGATGATCTCACCAGAACCGAGAAGCGGCTGGTTGGCAAGACGTCTGAGCGAATTTTTTGGTACTAGGGGACAGCCGAGCCATACCGATCATTTACTTCGTGACGTCGTCACTAGATTAGATGAACTCGTCGAAGAGAAGCGCAAACTCATCGTCTTTGTTGATGCCGCTCACATGGCTGACACCGCCGCATCGTGGCAAGAGCTCTCAAGCCTCATGAGTCTACAAGCACTCGCTGAACCCTGCGTCTCGTTCGTGCTATGCGGCGAACCTCGACTCTTGCAACTCTTCATTGAGTCGGAGAGCCTTGCCACGCACATATCATTCGCACTCGAAACCCGTCCAATTTCTGAGGCCGAGACATCAGCCTATCTCCGCCACAGACTCGATCTAGCTCAACTTCAGGCAGAGATCCAAACTGATGCTTTAAGAGCAATCTTCGACGAATCACGTGGCGTCATTGCGCGCATTAACACGATTGCCGAGAACTGCCTCATCGAGTGTAGTGTTCGGGAGTCCAGAGTGATCACTAAAGAGATCGTGCTCGCAGCGAACCGCTATATTGCTGGCAAGGCACCTCATATTTCTACTCTCAATACGTCTGCTGCTGGCCTGGCGATGCCTCTCACTGCATTATACCGTCCAGCGACAGTGGCTAGTGCATCAACGACGGCAACACTTCCAACACCAGAAAAAAATTTGGAACCACCGAAGAGTGCCGTACCTATCGAAAATCAAGACAAAGATATCCCTGGTATCCGCCTATCTTCTTTATTTAAATCAGACGGCAGCCGTAAGCGCTGAGGCCTAACGCTAATTATAAAATGAGTTCAGCACACGCAGCATGATCAAAGGCCTAAGAAAACTTGTCATCACGCTCACGATAGTGGGCTTGACGGCGTTTTTTGCTAATTTGATCATAGATAACCCCTACACACACAGACTCATCCGCGTCATCATCAACGAACAGGTCACCAAGCACACGAATTTAACCGTCAACTTTCAAGCTCTGAAAGTTTCACTGCTACCCGCTGGCCTAGATATTTATGGCCTAAAAGTCGCTGCTAGTGATGCGGCCGACCAGCCCATGGTCACCGTACCGCAACTGCGGACACGCATCTCTATCTGGAGCCTTATTCTGGGCGAACTGCGCTTATCAAACGTCGAGTTGAACGATCCAACCATCATTTGGCCGCCTCCAGCAGCACTGAGTTCCCTGATAAAACCCGATCCCAAAATACCGCAACATCAACGGGTAACTGACGACGATCAACTAAACTGGCCACCGCGTTTCGATTTACCGGTGAGCCGGATAGCATTGATCAATGCCAAGCTCTACGTCGAACAGCCGCTGTTCTCACCGCCCATTTCGCCAAGTTATCTCACTTTGGCTGTAGGAGCCTTGGACGCGATTTTTGATTACCGATCATGGCGCAAGATGAGTTTGGACTTCGACATTAAGGCTGTCGACCTGTCCGTTGGACCGTCCTCAATGCTTGAATCTACAAAGTTGGCGGGCCGCTTAGCCCTCAACGATAGGCTGCTTAGCCTCACGGATCTTTTGATCCACGGTGAACGTGTGAACTTCACCGGCGAGGGTAACGGTGAGCTGAAAACCACAGAAGGACGCAATCCGCTAGTAACTGGAGTCCAGTTCTACTTAGATCATAGAGGCTCCGCAGACATGTCCCTTCTAGGCTCTTATTTAGAGCTACCAGATACTCATGGTCGGATCGATGGAGATTTCCGTCTCGACCTCGATATACCATTTACAGGTCAGGCATCCCCTCAATTCAAGGTGACTGGAAAAGGCAAATCTGTTGATGCTCGTCTTTACGGCTTCAGGCTACTGGACTCGCATACTAGCTTTGCCATCGACGAAAATGCCGTAAGCCTGCCCGACATCGAGATTATAGTAGATAAGACTAGGGTTGCCAGGGGTGGCGGCGCCATCAAATTAAATCGCGATCTCGATCTCGACTTTACCCTGGATGCTGACAAGTTGCACCTCGTCGACTTGCTGGAATCCCTGGATGTCGATAGTCGCCTCGTCGACTTAGCAATAACTGGTAAGAATATTCGCATCAAAGGTAAGGGTGATCCTTTTACCCTGACAACAACGGCCAAAGTTAATGCATCAGACATTGTCGTCCCAAGTATTCCTCTTCCACTAACTAAATTCCCGAGATCACCCTCATGCCAAGTTGATCTCCTACTCCTTGTTACATCGAGCCAGCTTGATCTTACGGGGACGAAAGCTACATGCATTGATGAAAACACAAAAACTGACCTTGCCACTGGCAAACACATTGCTCCCGCTAAAACTAATATCCAGATTGCCGGAGGCCTCCAATTTGCTGGGCCTGGCAAGACTGATATCCACATCGGTACCCGCGACGCTGATCTTAGGTTGGCGGAATACTTCATTCAGCAACCCATATCTGGCACTGGTAGTATTGATGCGAAACTTAGTGGGCCTTTTGATCAAATTGTCTTGGATGCCCGACTAGATCAGAGCGACGTCGCAGTGAGTCATATTCCATTTGGGGTCGTCACGGGATCGATTAAGTACGTCGATAATATTCTGAGCTGGCGTGATATCGAGGCATATCCCGTCGAGGGTGGCAGCATCGAATTACCGAATGGGCAGCTCGATATTTCAACCTCTGAGATGCCAATCAAAACCAGTATCGAAATAGCAGATCTCTCGCGTGACGTCGTACGAGCCATTGCTAATGCTATTGACCCTGACAATGATTTTAGCGCCGAGATCAGAAACTTATCAGGAACCTATCAAGGCCCACTACTACAGATGCTTGCAGGAGAAGCTAAGCTCAACCTTACAGCCAAAGATGCGCGACTCAATGGCGAGACTCTGGTCACCATGTTAGATACTAACGTTGTGGCGGACAAGAGGGGATGGCGCACCCAAAACCTAGTCGTAAATATCAACAGTTTAAGCTTGACTGGCAAAGTTGCGCATCAAAGATCCACACCATTTAATCTGGCATATGCCGAGAGCGCCAAGCATCCTCTTTATGTACTGGGCTTACATCCATCTGATAAGCTCTCGATCAGTGCACGTACATTGTCCCAAAAAGGTCCACTGCCATCGAGCGGACGTACAAGTGACTCAGAAAGGGATCACCTTAGCAACTTTCCCTACGTGGGTGAGTATCTACGCCCACGTGGCATGAAGGGGCTGATTGTAGGTCAGGCCGATTATTCGGGTACCTTGGAATCCATGCAGGGCAGTTTCACTGCCGCAATTGAAAGACCTGCCATCTTCGGCATGCAAATGACAGCTATCAACTTGAGAGGCTTCTCCACAGGTAGTCGCTTTGATTTGGTTGTAAACCAGGCTGGTAACGCTCTCGACGGGCGACTTTCGTTTGATCTATCGCAAAATGGTGTTCCATTTGAGTGGTACATAAGTTGTCATCGTTACGATTTGCGTGTTCTTGGATCCTCTCTACTAAGGGATGATCCTCGCAATTACCTTTATTTCACCGGAGACTGGCACCTTAAAGGCATCTTCAATGACTTCTGGCATTCCGTCGGCGATCTCACGATCAATGATCTCAGGGCCAATTTCGTCAATGATATCGCAAGCCAAACTAGAACTATTCAGGTGCGACAAGATCAACCCGTTAAGCTCCTATTCACCAAAAAGGGTTGGCGCTTCGATAATAATCGGGATCTCTTTTTAAGTGGTAAGTATATGCAGGCACGGATCACTACTAAAGATAGCCGCCCCCCGGAACGTCTCGGCTTATTTTTCGAAAGTGTCGTCGATGCCGGAATTATCAAGGAGTTCGTCCAAGATGTAGATACTGCTGAAGGCAAAGTCAATATTATCGGATCCATTTTTGGATCTGTAACCGAGCCACGACCAATCGTCGAATTCAGTGACCTCGCTGCAAACGATCTAACCGCAGCAACCTGGCGCCCTCTCTCGGTAGGGATCGCTGAAATTAGACCAGCGTTTCGCAATATCAAGTTGAAAGCTGCTTATAAAGACGGCCGCGTCATCATTGACAAGCTTGCTGCAGAAAAAGGTACAGGCTCTGTCTCGGCCTCGGGCAGTATCAATTTAGGTGGCGTGAGCAACACGGAATCTCATTTGGATATCAACCTAAGTGATGCAACTGTTGTGTATCCGGTCGCCTTTATTAAAAACTTTGAATCTCAGATCAGCGGTAATCTCGTAGTATCCGGACAGGGGATGCCATTTAAACTCGCAGGAGATATCGTCATTAATCGTGCTCGTTCAACACGCGAGGTCGATATTCGTAACGAGATTGTGAACGCCTTAAGGCAAAAGTCCATCGGCTCATCGTCCTTGGATGAAAAACCAATTTTAACCCTTGATTTAAACGTCGGCGCAAATCAAAGCATAAACATTCACAACCGAAACCTTCAGGTGCAGATGTCAACCGATCTGCGCATCAAAGGAACCGACAAGAATCCGGTGCTGTCAGGTCAACTAGAAGTAGACAAAGGCAAATTCACCTACAAACAGGATTTCAAAATTACTCGTGGTCTTGTGATTTTTGACGACCCCATCAAGGCTGACCCAAGTCTAGATATCCTGGCTGTCAGCGATGTCGATATATATCGCGTGTACCTTGGCATAAGTGGTCGTGCATCAAATCCTACCGTCGAATTCTCTGTCGATCCGCCTACAAGAGAAAATGGGAATGCTATTAGCAAACTCGAGATTTTAGTATTACTGTCGCGCGGCAAGTTACCCCAGGAGAGTCAATCCATGGGTCAGCAAACGCAGAGTGCGGCGACTAGCGAAGCTGCTAATATTTTACTCGGTCAATTTGAAGAGCCCGTCGAAAAGCTACTCGATGCCTCTGGTCAAAGCGTCGTGCGCAACGTCTATATCGACACCCACCCTTCCACAGACGGCAGCCCGGTACCTCGACTCAATTTGCCATTTGATTTGGGCGAAAATTTGGACGTGGTTCTCAGGACAGATCAAGCGACCAGCCAGGTTTCACTAGAATATAACGTGAACGAAAATATATATGTCTCAGGTATACACGAAGTTCTGCGTAATAAGGACGCCTTGCCGACGCAAAATACGCCGGGCAACATCGAAGGAGACTCTAGAGTCAACCTTAAATTCCGCTTTTCATTCGAATGAATTGCACCTGAGGAGTCAGACTCTCACAGATCAGGGAATGCCGTACATGATCAATGCGTTCGTTGCCGTCAGGCGAACGTCTGGGTCGGCATCTGAATTTGCCGCCGCCTTGACAACTTCTTGGGCCTTGGGCGTGTCACGTAAATAGCGAGCTAAATCCTGAACCATGGGCTGGCGCACAAGCGCCGACTTTTCGCTCGCGAATCTATCAGACAACGCTTTCAGCGCATTATCTGACTTAGGCATTTGGGCTATCGATTGGACGGCGGCACGACGCACGCTAACCGCATCATCCGCCAGCATCGAAATTAGCATCTGGCGCGCCCCGTCTGACCTTAGATTACGCAAAGCTCTAGCCGCCGCTTCGCGACGGATGTGATCACTGGATACTACCCACGGCTTGAGTGCGTCGACTACGCCTTCGTCACCAATATTCCCTAAAACTGACAGAGCAGCCATTTGAGCATTAACATCCTGAGCTTGCCTAAACTTATCGGCATACTGTTGATATATAGCCGTCGACCGAGGCTGATCAGAATCTCGTAACTTGTAGCCAACGGTGCCCAGCGCTAACTCAGCCATATCGTGAATCACTGGTTGCGGTGACTCGGTAAGGCGTCGCAGGGCGGCCTCCACATCTGCACTAGGTTGCGCCGGCTGCGCCAGCAAGCTCAGTAGATCACTGGCAAAGGCTGGTTCCGATTCCCTTGCCATCACCTCATTTACAAGATGCCTCTGGCACTCTTTGCATCCTACGTAAGCCAAGGCACTTAACACTTCACGAAGCCAAGGGTCATCAGCCGCGCGGCCGGACAAAGTTTTCAAAATGTCGCCCAACTCTGTGTCATGCGTCCTCACATAACCTACCAGTTTATCGTAGACGTCACGCGCAGCCTGAGCTCGGCTCGGACTGTCACTATTGCGAACGCCCTCAAACTCTTTAAGGATGTCATGGGCCACGACATTGCCGAAGCGCTCCTGGGCCGCTCTTTTTAGTGAATCACCGCTGTCATTGATGACAACTTTTTGCGCTGGAGGCGACTCGCTAGCTCCAGGACTTTGACTGGGTTGAGAAGTTGCTGCGTTATATGACTCTACCAACTCCCCGTCAACGCGTATGCTATACGTAGTGCGAGCATTTGACTGTATTTCACCACCATCCACAATGATCGTCACGAGTGCCTCCTCATGTCCAGAGACCGTCTGAGGCATCGAGTGATCTGTACCGAGCTCGATTGATCCCTCGCCGCTTAGTGTCCCTTTGAGAGGAGGGGGCGAGACACCATCGTTCATTGCTTGGAGTAACGCATAGCCGCTTTTGACTCTAGTTAATGACAAAGGAGCAGATTGAGTCACCGTCTCATAATGGGCATGGTAAATACCACTACCATCTTGTTCGTCGCAGTCCCAAGACTTCTGCGACTGATCCTCCGGCATGCACACTTGCATAACCGCAGCAATTTGACGCAGGAGCTGGATAGCGAATCGATCACCAGACATCGATGCTTCCGCGTATGTTAATTGCCCACGCGCATTCATGCGAAATGGAATACCGATGATCAGAGAGCTGATCGTAGCCGACTCGGGCGGAAAGTCATTAGACTCATTGACCTGCCTCAGATTCAACGACGGACTCGGTTCAAATCGCAGGCGTATCACGTCCCCGGGCGAGGCAGCATCCCACTCCAGAGCAAGGCGGCCCGTGAGCTTCACCTCGATGTCAGGCTGACCGTCATTTGCCTTACTACTCTCAGCGCCTTTCCGCATGAAAGCTGTACTCGCAAGCTCAACCTGATAGTAACGGGTCACTCCTGGCTTGAGGTAGGACCATACGCTTTTGATCATCTGCTCGTTGACAGTGAGCCTGTTGCTATAAAGGGAACTCCATCGATCCCTAGCCGCCCATACCATCCCAATGGTAAGAGCCGCTACCGTGACAGCCATGGTCCAGAGCCAGCGTCTACCAGTCAAGCACACCCCCTAATCCGAAGTATGCTTGACGGCTCAGGCTAGTGAGGGCACATCAAGTCTCTTCGGTGAAACAATGATCCTTAGCGTCTAATATCTTGAGATCGTAACCGGTTCCCGTCCATGTGACAAAGTTAAAGTCACCGTGCCAGCCACCCGGTATGCGCCCTAGCTTGGATCCTGGTTTGCCAATCTCAGCAAAAGCGCCCAGTCGACCACCGAGAAGATTACTCAGCCGGAAACTTAAATCTCCGCCGTAACATAAATTTTGTTTACTATCTTTACCGGTTTTCAATTGCGCCGTTGTAATGCCAGCGAGCACTCCACTGGCAACGGACAAGCTACCCCCAACACCCGCGCGAGCAATCATGATGTCGGCACTGCCTTCAAGGCCCACTGTGGTCCCGATGTTTGGATTGATCCCAGCAGTTAAGGCCATCGGCCGTGCTGTCACCGTCACGGGAACGGCACCTGTGACGCGGAATGACCAACTCACACTGAAGGGGACTGGGCCGACAGCGAATCTGAGCTTACCTGGCAGATTGTGACTCGCTGTGAACAGATTTTTAGAGATTGCAATACCAGGACCACTAAAATTCTGGCGCAGCACTTCCTGCCCGAATACCATGATCGCAGCATCAAAATTTGGATTATCATTTTCAGCACTTGCGTCTAGCTTAGTGAATATCAACGAACGTTGGACGCCAAATGCTTTGCCGGTCAAGTCTGCCGAAGAATGAACTGCAAGGGCACCCCGGTTCCTTGCGAAAAAGTAACCTGTCGCCGATGCTGCAAACTGCTCACTGCCAATCAAATAATTTTTGGCACCTCCGCGCCAACCTGCATCGGCCTCGTAAGTGAGGCCAAGGCCCTTGCCGTAGTTCATCGACGATTTCTCGGCGTTACCTTGCTGCTGTTGCACTATATGACCCAAATCTAGTCGTGGTGACGCAGCATCAACTGACTTGATCTCGGGTGAGCCTGCGTCGTTTTCGATGACATCACTCAAGTTGGTGCCATTGTCTGCGAGCATGGCTCCGAGGCTACCGAGCTCTTTGCGAGCGGCAGCAAACTCGAGTAGGCGACATTGTCCACCTATAGCCACCGCGACCACACCCTGCTTGACCGGGCTTTGATCGTCGCAGGTTTGCGGGAGGCTGCTCATGACACGGTCTGTCATGTCGTCAGTCCACTTGAACGGCTGCCCAACAGGCTTAATGTAATCGTTGATGTTTATTTTGAGCTCAGTGTCACCGATACTTTCCCCTGGCCCAACGAATCCGCGAGTGTCAGGCGTCGATGCTACGCCGCCCGGTGCCCTTTCTGTAAGGTCCGAGCCACGTCGGTCTTTACACCCAAAAGACGTCAGAGCAATAAGCGTAATGAACGAATACCACTGAGATAATCGAGGTTTAAGCATAATCTATTCCCACTTCCGCACGTGTCAATTTGAAGCGACCATTACAGCGAACGCTCGGCGTTATCGGCATTTTTGGGGAAAAACTTTAGTAATTTTTTGCAAAGTTCCGCGCTTAAGCCAGGGATGCGTTTCGGCAATCAGAGATGTAGGCGGGAAATAATGAGGTAAGCAGCATCGTCTTGCAAGTTGCCTGATAATCCAGTCTTCAGCATACTGGCACATTCCCGCGCTAGCTCCTCAGCTGAACTAGCCCTTAGCATGGCATGACGAATTTTACGGCGAGAAAACAGCGCTGCACCACCCGATTGATTACCGAGCAAACCATTGGTGTGAGTGAATAAGATGTCGCCCTGCTCGAGAGTAAATGACCATATGGAACTAGCCCAGCCGAGCACTGCTGTGTCAATCGCTGCCCCCCTAGCGCCTAGTATTTTAATGTCGGCTCCCCTTTTCACATAGGCTGGATGATTGCCGCCATTAACATAAAAACCGGCGCCACTCTTGGGCTCGACAACAAACAAACTTAATCTGAAGGGCGCTGCATCACCGGAGAGATCCTCACTCATCATCCGATTTATGGTTCCGCACACGACTTTGAATCTCTCAAGCGTAGAGCAATGTTGTATCTCTGCTGCCGCGCTGATCGCTCCTGTAAATGCACCGCTGAGCTCAATTGAGCGCATTAGCATAGAGCGGTCGCGATCGCACCCATCCCCTAGGCCAAAGAAAAATAGCTGATTAAGTTGATCATGACCCGTAAGGATAAAGTCACTTGATAAAGCGGCACTTTGCACGTAATTGGAGGCAACAAACAGGCCACAGGGAACCTCTGCGGCACGCTTTCTAGCCTTTTCATTCATCTGACGGCTGATCTCTCGAACCGTTTCCTCAGAGGATTTTTGCTTGATCGACTCTAGGTAATTATCTACGCGATTTGTGAGGCTCTCTTTAGCCAGGGTACTAGCCCCCATTTCAGGGCTGAGCAGCTGCAGCAAATCGCGCAAGTGAAATTTGGTAGCGGTGTCACTCGACCGAGGCGTGATCATCCGCAAATTCAATGGTCCGGACAGTGGATACTTCGCTTCCGCTGCGTTTATTTTACCAACGATACGTTTCTTTTTCCGACCCAATTTCAAATAAGAGTATTGGTAATCAAGTTGATTTAGTTTTAATCCAGACCCCCACTGGGCGAAAATTGACCGAGCCTCTTTCATCTGGCGTCTACCAAGTTCCTGGTCTCCACAATTTAAACTGTGAACCGCTAGTCGCTCCTGAATGACGGCCAGAGGCATGAGATAACCATTCTCCTTCGCTTTGAGTCTGGCCATCCTAAATTGGTTGTAGGAAAAGTGCTTAAACCCCCAAGCAACACCCAACTCCCCGAGGATTAAATGCTTAGCCCAGGAAAAACCAACTTTTCGGTCGTATGCTAGCTTAAAGACCAAGGCAATTTCGCGGGCAAGTTGTAGACGTGCTTTGACACCAATTTTCTGGCTCCACACAGCGGCAATACTGGCGTGTACGATGAGCACGAAGCAAATCGGCGAGAGAATTGCTGGCCAATTTCTGGAGTCGGTTGTTGATCTGATGATTGCTTTAGTTTTAATGACTGTCGGGTAGTCACGAAGCACGACTGCAACGACAGCTGCTAGGGAAAGTTTGAAGGACGAGGCAAAATGATTTATCACCCCATTTTGCTCTCCTACTGGATCTGTAGTCACATTCCCACTAGGGCTTGCCACTATTGAGACACCTGGACTAAGTTTAGCAATAGTTGCAGCAAGACCAAAATCGTGACTTTTACTAGCGTAATCAGCATGGACCGTAATAGTCTCTTTCAAGTACCTTAGACAGCTAACAGCCACATCTAAGGATTCTGTGGCAAACATGTTCGCCGCTAGTTCATACTCGCTTGCCAAATGCGTCAGACTCACATCCAAATTACTGCGTATACTGTACTTAAGTTGCTCAATGCGACGAGGGGTAAGTTTTCTGGGGAAGCTCCATGGCAATACAAAACCCATCCATTCACTGACTATGGGCTGCTGCCAAGATCTAAAGCGATGATCGGACAGAAGACGCGTGGCCTGCTGGACAGCGCGACGGAGCGCGGCTGTCACAAATAGGAAACCACCAATGCGGAAGTAACCCCAATAAGCCAGCGCCCTGCTTGTAAACGGCATGACGCCGTGACGGAGTGAAAGTAGTAATTGCGTGGACGCAATTTTTGCGGCTACCTTGTGATCCTCTAGAACAGCAATTTTTAAGCTTTCGTCGAGTAGCTTGCAAATCTTAAGTATCGCCTGATCCTGGCACTGTTCCAGACGACGTAGTCGAAAAATCCAAAGCGGCTGCGTCCGTGCCAAAAGAACATTGAGGCTAAAGTCCTTGATTCTACCCTGACCGATATCGACAATAATCCCAAGTTCACGCAGCCGCGACAGCAAGTCCCGCAGGGATTGGCGGTCAGCTTTGACTGACTCGGGCAACTCATCATGCGGGCCCGATCCGGTCGCTACAGTTGAGTGGCCGCCGCCATGCCGCGTCATCGGTGCATTCCAGGATTTGAGTTGGTTTGTACCTATTATTTTAGCATTTTTCACCGGAGCAACTAGACGGTAATTATTGCGCGGCAAAAGCGTGCGTCACTGAATTTATTGCGATTTTATCGAACTTTTTTGGCTCTTACCAAGAGAGCTGATTGTTCACACCTAAGACATAAAAATGTATTGTTAAAACTTGGTGTTTTATTGCAGCGATAACGGCGAAAGGCGATTTGCGTTGCGCGTACACTTAATTCTCGTCGCCTGGCTCAGCCTACTACTGGTTGATGCACAACCATTAGTGGCTGCTACTTGGCGCGCCGTACCAAACTTGCTACCTCCCTCTACGAGTGAGCGCCTGGCAGAGCGTCACCCCTTGATCAATAACGCCAACGATTTAGAGTCTTTGATCGTCGACATTGGTCGACGACACCCCATGCTTCAGGTCGAAGCGTACCTTGACCAAGGCGTATGGACTATTCGAGGCAAGTCAGCAACCTTAATCGCGGACCTTTCGATTCATATTACAGCCAGGATGATGGCGCAGCAGGTCTACGCTGCAGTCCAAAGTTTCGTGGGACAAGTTGATTCACCAGAGTCACGCCAAAAGCTCGTTGATATCGTCCAGCGCTATCTAGTGCGGCATGGCTATCCCTGGGCCAAAACTACGCTTAGCACATCCACGAACCAAGAGGGCACTGTTTATGATGTTCATATTGACGAGGGAATTCCCTGTATCATCGATCGCGTCAACCTTAACTTTGCGTTACCCGGCGGTCTGAAACCCGACCTACGCGCTGGTGATGCTTGCGATCTCGAACTCATCGAAACTTCAGTCGGTGATTTCGAGACCCAATTACGAGACCTGGGCTATAGCCAGGCGCGCTTAGAGCCAGCGTCTATAGTCCTGCACGCGGCCGCAGCTACCGCAACGGTGGATATCAAAGGCGATCTTGGGCGTCGGATTCGTTACCAGATTATTGACGATTCACGACGGTTCATTTTGGATCAGCTTTTTGAAGACGACGAATTGACCAATTTTGATCCCAATGTTGTTAGTCCTGACGCCATGAAGGCCGAGCTTAGCCGGAGGTATCGCAACCTAGGCTATCTAGACATAGAGGTGAAAGGTCCCACTACCTTAACCGAGGATGAAGGAACGATCACTTATGTTTATCACGTCACTCCAGGCCGGCAGTATTTATTAAAGAGTGTCCAATTTGAGGGCATCAATTTTTTTAACGCAAAACAGGCCCAAGAGATCATGGGTGTCGATCGACTCTGGCAAAGCTCCCAGCCGTATAATTACGAAGAAATTCAGCAGGGAATTGCCGCGCTCAAATATAAATACCAGCAGGAAGGATATTGGGACGTCGATATCCACGATCCCGGCACGGGCCAAAGGGATAAAGAGACTGCGACCGTTAGACTAACGATCTCTGTGACCGAAGGCATGATGCGAGTCCTAAATGATATCTACATCAGTGGGAACAAGGCCATCAATGACGGGGAAATCCTGGCACTATTGAGTATCAAGCGTGATACGCCTATCGATCGGTCAAAGCTTCTTGACTTCCAGCAAAAGCTGCGAGCCACTTACGTCGGCAAGGGCTATCTCTATAGCGACGTGCAAATCGAGCTTAAACTCGTTGAGGCGAAAAAAACGCAGAGACTTGATCTCTACATCCGTATTAACGAGGGTCAGCGCGTTAAATTCGGCGATATTAACATCGTGGGCATTACGCGCACCGACGAGAAGGTTGTGCGTCGCGAACTCCTTTTTCACCCAGGAGACTGGTATGATCCAGATCTCATCACCAACACAAGGCAGGCGCTAAGTCGGCTCGGCATATTCAGGTCAGTGCAAATTGTACCTGCAGATCGTAACGCGATTGCTGAGAAGGAAGCCGAGCTCGACATCAATATCGACATCCGAGAAGGGCGCCCTGGCACCGTAAATTACGGCCCAGGATGGAGTCTCATTCGCGGCTGGAACTACGAGGCCGAAGCTGCCTATAACAATATTGGCGGCGTCGGACGCCAGGCCTCGATTAGGGGATCTATCAGCCAGGAACGCAATCAATATGCGATCGGCCCAAAGACTCTGTTCGGGCGAAAACTAGGAGTGGGCTACACCGAACCATTTATTTTTGATATCCCCATCGACGGCATCATCCGCGCGCGGCAAGAGGCTTTCTGGAATGGTGAACTCTGGACACTGAGCTATGCCGGCGAGCTAGAGCTGAAGCATCGATTCCGCCGCCTTTTGCCCAACAGCTTTGTCTCGGTTTTTTATGGCCAAAAGGTCGCCAATACCGAAGGTTCTCAATTCCAACTCGCAACTCTCGTGGCACCCGATGAGCAAGTGGGCTCCGTTGGTTTTAGGTACAACGTAGACCGTCGTGATAATCTCCGCTTTCCGACCGGCGGATACGTTGCCAATGCAGAAATTTCCTGGGCGCGCTACGAGCTGAATGGCAACGTCCGGTATTTTAAATGGGATCTGGGTCTGGGAAAGTATTTAGAACTAGGTAAAGATACCGTATTTGCACTCGGCACCTATGCCACTGGGTATGAAGACATCCAACGCAAGGGCCAACGGCGTGGGATTTTGCCGCAGCAGGAACGCCTCTCATCTGGGGATGATACCGTACGCGGGTTTCCTATAGCCAGTCTGGGCCCCCTTGTAAGAGCTCCGGTGTTTACCGACGACGGCTCCACCTGCAGGGTCTCTTATACAACTAACGCTCTTTTTGGGAGCAATCGACTGTCTATAAAGAGTGAATTACGCCACAAGTTCAGTGATGCTTGGGCAGCGACAGCATTTGTCGATAGTGGCACCGTCTTTCTTTCGCGTGAGCAAATGAGTCGGTTCAAAGATGAATATAGCGGTCCCGTAACTGATCCTAATATTGCCTCACACCCTAATTGCCAAAATTATAGTCCGGCACCCGTTCGAACGGTGGAAGATAACTTCGCCTATGATTTTGGCGATCTCCTGCGACACCCCGGATACATCTGGACACGAAACTACTATTCTTACGGCGGATCGTTAGACTTCTTGACGGCTTTAGGTGCGATTAACATCACATATGGGCTTCCCTGGCGGGAGCCCAAAACACAAAGCTGCCGTGACGATCCGCGTCTATGCAATAAACGCGCGAGGCAGACCGGTCACTGGATCACGCGCGGAGAGTTTTTATTTAACATTGGTGCCAGATTCTAGACACGGTTGGCTTGGTGGACAAGCATCAGGCCACAGGCGTGTCTGACTGATGAAGCTGAATGCATCAACTGCCGACCGCGGAACGCGCCTTTTCGACTGATCCATGGGATCGACACTAAAGAGTCCAAACCGACTATCCATACCGTGGTTCCACTCGTAGTTATCCATCAAGGTCCAATAAAAATAACCCCGAACATCAACTCCGCGCTCAATGGCAGCGTGAGTTGCGGCAAGAGTACCAAGCAGCCAGCGGCGTGGTCTTTCTTGATCCCTGATCGCATCTGTACCTGTCTCTGTCACATACAAAGGCAAGCCGTAGCGGGATTGCTCCATCAGGACCTGCGTTAGGCCATCGGGAGCATCGCGATCAAATACGGCATCGATCGGATTAGCTAAAAGCAAGTGATCAATAGGGTTCACGCTACCCAAGGACAACTTAGGCGGCGTTAAACGGACATAATAGTTGATACCTATGAAGTCCAAATGCCTCGCTAAATCGGGGCGCTCGATGGTACGCCCCGACCAATCAGGATCGAACCGACCATAAATTAAGGCATCAAGGAACTGATCATGCATCAGATATTTGAGGTTGGCTGCCACCCTCTGATCGATGGGATGAGACGTAGCTGGCCTAATTGCAAAAAACGAATAGGCAATGCCAACCTCCGCCGGCCTACCGCCAGGTTCACCACTTGAGACGTCCGCCTCCTTGATAGCATCATACATCTTGGCATGCGCTTCGATCATCGTTGCATTGGCAGTCTTTGCAGCATCAATTTGCAGGTATAATCCGGGCGGATTTGTACGCTCTGGAGTGGGCAAAAGGTAGCTGGGTAATACCACCGCCGAGAAAGGCTCGTTTAAGGTCAGCCAATAGTCGACGTCCTGTCCAAATTCCCGGGCAACGAACCCCGCATACTTCGAGATCTCAGGTATGATGCGGGCTGGGTCCACCCACCCTTTGTGCTGGCAGCGAAGTAGGTGGATGTTACAGTCGATTGCACTGTGGATCCACTTTGGTAGCGTGTAGTGGTTCAAAGTGACGAACGGAACCATCCCCTGAGCACGGATCGCTCCAATGAGATTGTGATAATAGTCCAGCGCTGCGGACGATGCTAATTGTCTTAAAGCCACAAAGTCATCGACACCGGTAGTAGACTCAGGGAAGAGACGACTCCACTCGATGGAAATCCGGATAGCGTTTGAACCTAATTCCTTTCCGGCACGATAGAGATCGTCACGGTAGGTTTCATAAAAACCCGGTCCCCGTGAGGTAGGATCACCCTTCATAAAAAGACTTGGGTTTAACCTCGTCCAGGGTGAGGTTATATATTCGTACCAATCGGAATGACGATCCTCGCACTCCTCAGGCGCAATCGTCGGACATCCCATATCAACCTGAAAACCGGCAATCGCCGTCCCAAGCAGAAATCCATTGGGCATCGTATCCCGCGCCCAGGAGGGACTCGAAGCCATGGTCAAGAATGTGAGCGCTAAGAGGTAACGACTTGGCATAATCAGATCCTCCGCGAGGGTGGCAACAAACAGTAATCATGAGTCCAATGTGTAGTTTAACCTACGTTAAAGCGATGATATTGTGAGAGCTATAGCCACTGGTAGTTGGGTGGCTTGTCGCTTTAACTTTGGACTCTGAGTTTAACATGTACCGGCAGCAACTCACTAAGATCGACGGACGTAAACTGATTCTTTATGCGCGCCATCCTATGGAGCCTGTGACCCATGGTCCGTCTCCGATTCCCACAAAAAGTGCCGCAAATCCGCATTTAAGATGGCACCCGCTGCGCGGTGAATGGGTGACCTACGCTACTCATAGGCAGGATCGGACCTTCCTACCTCCAGCTGAGTACAGTCCTCTTACTCCCAGTAATGATCCCAATTTCCCAACAGAACTGCCTCTGGGTGATTATGAAGTTGCAGTTTTTGATAATCTGTTCCCATCGCTAAGCCTCGAATCTCACGATGCCCCCGCTCTGAATGTGCCGACCCGACCCGCTCTTGGCGCTTGCGAGGTGGTCGTGTTCACGCAGGACCCCAAAACATCTCTTGCAAGTTTACAGCTGAGTCATATTGACCTACTTCTGCAAGTGTGGGGCGAGCGCTGTAAGGAGCTAGGCCGGGATCCCAACATCAACTACGTAATGCCATTTGAGAACCGTGGGGTTGAGGTTGGTGTTACGCTGCATCATCCCCACGGACAAATTTATGCTTATCCTGTCGTTCCACCAATACCTCAACGGGAACTTGAACAGATGCAGGCCTACTGGCAACAGCACGGATCTGGACTGCTTGAGGATATGATCAAAACTGAAATCAAAGAGGGCGAAAGAATTATTTTTGAGGGTGAACACGCCGTCGCTTTTGTCCCAATCTGTGCCAGATACGCCTACGAAATCTGGATTGCACCAAAGCGGCCCGTCGCATCACTTGCTGAGATGGATCACGGTGAGAGACGTGACCTCGCCTTGGCTCTCAAGACCGTGCTGAAGAAATTTGATGCGCTGTGGAATCGACCGTTTCCCTATTTGATGGTGCTCCACCAAGCGCCCACGGATGGAACACCTCATCCCGAGGCGCATGTTCACTTTGAGATTTATCCTCCGTACCGGACATCTAATAAATTGAAGTACTTAGCCGGCACGGAAATCGGCGCAGGTTTTTTTGCTGCGGATAGCCTTCCTGAGGCTAAGGCTAAAGAGCTACGCGACGTCGTGATTCACTTTAGCCCTGAGGAGAGTCGGTAATGTCATTTGAAGTCACTTTCAATACTTCGCCAAATATTGTCATCAGTACGCCTGGTCGTGTCAACCTGATCGGGGAACACACGGACTACAACGAAGGCTTTGTCCTACCTACTGTTATTCCTCAAACCACGAAAATTTCACTATCAGCCCGCGGCGGTTCGCGCGTGCGAGTCGCCAGTAAAAACATGGCAGAATCAGGTGTGCTTAGTTTTATGCTTGGTGACGAGATCCGCCACAACACTTGGATTGATTATGTTCAAGGAGTGACCCAAGTTTTAGCCAGCACTGGCCGCCGCGTGACGGGTTTCGATGTTTTTATTGAGTCAACTGTGCCGACAGGTGCCGGATTATCGTCCAGCGCAGCCCTCATTGTAGGGCTGATTAAAGCCCTGCGCCTGGCTTTTAGTCTTGAGCTCAAGGACACCGCCATCGCCTTACTTGCTCAACGGGTCGAAAATGAATTCGTCGGTGCCCATGTAGGAATCATGGATCAGATGGCTGTTGCCCTAGCGACACCGGGTCAAGTTCTCTTCCTCGACACGAGATCACTCGAGTATAAACTGATTGCAATGCCGAAATCTGCTGGGCTTATTGTGATCAATTCCAGCATCAAACACAGTAATATCGGCGGCGGTTACAGCGAGCGCCGCGCTGCATGTGAGGAGAGCGCTCGTATCATGGGAGTCAGAGCATTACGCGATATTGGCATCGATCACACAAGTAAACTTGCCATGCTCCCACCACACTTGATCAAAAGAGCGCGCCACGTCATTACAGAAAATGCCCGTGTTCAGGCTGCCGTGACGGCACTGCAAGCTGGCGATCTCCCCAGGTTGGGATCGCTCTTTAAGGAGTCGCACGTCTCCATGCGCGATGATTTCGAGGTCTCCACACCTGAGATTGATATTTTGGTGGAGATAGCCTGCGCTGATCCCGACGTTTTTGGTGCTCGCCTTACCGGCGGCGGATTTGGCGGCTCGATTGTTGCCTTGTCCAGTTCGATGGGGGCTCGCGCCGCTGCAGATCGCATAGCACGCCGCTTCGCTGAGCGCTCGGGCCTGCTGCCCACTGTTTTGGTGCCGACCACTTAGCCTTCTGACACCACAACAGAGTCGACGTACTGCGGCCGATAGAGCTTAGTTGTGTTCTTCGTGCGACCATAAGGGCAAAGTTCAGAATATGGCTTCAGTGCTGACTCACTCCCAGCATGATCGCTGCTGTCCTCTGGGGTGATCACTCCGATCGGCTGAAATTCCACCTTTGCTTCGGCTTTAGTCCCACCAATGATCGTGATGTAGCTGACACCTCGTTGGTAGATGCGGCTAGTCTGCCCATTGATTAAGTCGAGTTGCAGTCGATATTCACCTGGAAGCAGGTCTTCCATTTTTACTTCACCTGCATCGATTTCAAAGGTCTCCCTGTATAGCACCGGGAGTCGCGATGCGGCACCCTGAAGACCGTTGATAACGTCCAGAATCGGGCCCGCTATCTCAGTGTCCCCGCTGGAGTGATCGATGATTCTTTTGGCTATTTGCCTCGTGCAGTCAAAACCTGTCGGCAGCAAGGGCTCAAGGGTGGCTACGATCTGATCGGCTGCGCTGGGCGGATCTTGGGGCCTTACAAGTGCTAATATCGTCCGGTCGCCTGACGCTGCTCGCAGCGTACCCGACGCTTTCATGACTTGCGCTTCCGCCGGAGCCGGAGCTTGTTCCACAAGTAAACGCCGCTGTTCAGCGGCGCGCTGGGCGGCTTTAGCTCCGGGGTTGCGTTCTTTCTCTACCAGGCAACCCGTACTAAATAAGCTCGCCAGTAACACGACGCTCAAGCCAAAGCCCGCACGCGGTCCTTTACCAAGCACCTTCACGGTGACCCCCTGTCCTCTAATTTTACCTCTACTGCT